>JBIIVE010000049.1:0-16204 GCA_044339605.1 Acidimicrobiales bacterium | reverse complement strand
TCGAGCTTTCCGGTCCTGGCGCGCGGCCCGCTTTGAGACCGGCACGAGTCCGCTGGTTCGTCCACCCTCGGATGCACTCTTCGGAATAGACCTTCATGATCGACTGACGGACCTCAGGATCAGACCAACCATCCTGCAAACCGACGGCATCGTTCTCGCGTGCAATTTGGATGAGACGATCAGCACCAGATCCGCCGATCCGGTCGACTCCGCCCGACCCTGATCCAGCCACCATTTGGCGTTCGCCGGAAAGCGTCGCGTTTGCCACACGCCAACCATCGCCGATGGCTCCGACCCGTTGAAAGTCTGGCACCCGGACCTGGTCGAGGAACGTCTCGTTGAAGTCAACTTCGCCGGTGATGTGCCGGAGTGCTCGTACCTCGACGCCGATCTCGTGCAGGCCGACCAGAAAGAAGGAGATTCCCTTGCGTTTGGGAAGATCGGGATCAGTTCGTGCCAGAAGAACGCCGAAGTCGGCGTTGTGGGCCCACGTGCTCCAGACCTTCTGACCAGTCAGAATCCAGTCATCGCCATCGCGCTCAGCGCGGGTCGACAGTGAGGCAAGATCGGAACCGGCGCCAGGTTCGCTAAACAGTTGGCACCAGACTTCCTCGTTGCGCACCATCGGTGGAAGGAAGCGCAGTCGCTGCTCTTCGGTTCCATGGGCGAACAACGCCGGCGCAGCCAAGTTGAGTCCGAGAGGGTTGAGGCGGCCAAGGTTGAATGGCGACAATTCAGCTTCCACAGCCCGCGCAACGCCGGGGGAGAGGTCGAGTCCGCCGTAGGCAACCGGCCAGGTTGCGACGGCCAAGCCTGACCGGGCGAAGAGCGGATACCACTCGTGGTACTCGGCGAATGGCCGGATTTTTCGGATCGCTGCAGCACCGCCGCGTCGAGCGGCCTTCTGCCATTCCGATGGCACATTCGTCGAGATCCATTGCCGCACCGCTGCGGTTGCCGAGTCCACATCCGCTCCGGGAGTCATGGCCAGTTCAGCAACGCGGCCATTCGCCGGTTCGGGTTGTCCCGGCATGCTCAACGTCCCTTGAACTCAGGTGGACGCTTTTCCTGAAATGCTGCAAGACCTTCTTTAAAATCCTGGCTGCGAGAGGAAATTTCCATCGAGAATGCCTCAGCCTGCAGGTGATCGTCGAGCGACGCAGTTCGGCCGGAGTTCATGAGCGACTTCGCGAGACCGATTGCCACAGTGGGGCTGGCGGCCAGAGTCGCGATCAGTTGTTCTGCCCCGGAGTCCAGATCGGTGGGTGCGAAGGCGGCGTGAATCATTCCCCACGCCGCAGCCTCGGCTCCCGAGACGGTTCGTCCAAGCAGGATCATGTCGCGAGCTCGAATCTCCCCGATTCGTTTCGGCAGCATCCAGCTCACGCCGCTGTCAGGGGTGAAAGCCCGTTCAGTGAAGGGTGCCCAGAACTTCGCGTCATCGGAACTCACGGTGAAGTCCGCCGCAAGAGCAAGAGCGAGACCGATGCCGGCGGTCCATCCACGCGCGACGCAAACGATTGGTGTCTGGGTTCGCAGCATGAGCGGAATCAGACGGTGCGCTTGTGATGGCAGTCGGCGCTGGATGCTTCCGACTCGTGGCCGGGGAGCTTCACCACTGTTGCGACTCACGATGTCGAACCCGGAACAGAAATTCTCACCCTCACCGGAAAGCACGATCACCCGGACGCTTTCGTCGATCGCTGCCCATTCGATGGCCTCGATCAACGCCGCGACGATCTCGTCGTTGAGGGCATTGCGCCGTTCCGGTTTGGTCACCTCGAGTCGGAGCACTGAACCCGATAAGGCGATCGACAATCCCGGAATCTGTTGGGGTATCTTCACATCGCATACTGTATACAGATACTGCGATTCCAGTCTCGCCTCCCCGCCCGATGCCCTCGCCGACCGACTCGGGAGACAGTGGTCCCGGATCAAGAAGAATGGACGTAATGGACCGACGAAGTAGCGGTGATCAGGTTGCAGCCCACATACGTCGGATGGTGTTCGATGGCGCCGTGCGCCCCGGAGACCGCATTCGGCAGGATGACATTGCCGCCGAACTCGGTGTCAGTCGCATTCCGGTTCGGGAGGCTGTCATTGCGCTCGATCGGGAGGGCTGGGTCACAATCGAGCCACATCGAGGAGCATTCGTTAACGGGCTCGACCCCGACTACGTGCGCGATCATTACGAACTCTTCGGCTTGCTCTTCGGTCTGACTGCGGCCCGGGCTGTCAATCGGGCCGATGGTGCCGAGCTTGATGAAATTCTCGAATCCGCAGCAGCGGTTGAGGCGGCTACCGATCCCGCTCTATTCAATACCGCGAACCATGCCTTGCTGCGACTACTCACCCAGGTTGCTGCTGCGCCGCGGATCGCGTCAGTGGCACGAGTGATGACCAGCATTGTTCCTGGCAACTTCTTTATGGAGGTGCCGGGTGCTCTCGACATTCAACGTCGCGGGGTGGGTTCCATTGCGGTGGCGCTGAGGGCTCGGGATTCGGCGAAGGCATCTGCAGAGTTCAAAACCATGCTCGGATTGCAGGGAGAGGCAGTCATCACCTTGCTCGATAAACGCGGGCTTTTCTGGGCCCCGATCTAGACTGAATCATATATCCAATTTCCGGAATCTTCCCCGTTCCGATGGAGCATGTGGTCGATCTCTCCGTGCCCTCAAGTCCACTGCGAGCGTGTACCAATGTCAGACGAAGTGTTTGAACCTGAGGACCTCCCTCTGACCGTGGCCGGTGCACTCGAGCGGGCGGCACGTCTTTTCCCGGAGCAGGAAGCCCTGGTCGACGGTGAGACCCGTTTGAATTATCCGCAACTTCTCGAAGCAGCCGACGAGGCTGGCCGAGCGCTGATGGCGACCGGCATCGAGCCCGGTGACCGGGTGGCGATCTGGGCTCAGAACATCGCCGAATGGGTCATCGCAGCTTCGGCTGTCCATCGCGTTGGCGCCGTGTTAGTTCCCCTCAACACCCGGTTCAAGGGTCCCGAAGCCGCCTTCATCCTCAACAATTCGCAAGCACGCCTGTTATTCACGGTCACGGATTTCCTCGACACGGATTATTTGGAGTTGCTCGGCGATCGGGCGCTCGTGCCCTCCATCGAGGAAGTCATCGTGATGCGCGGCCCGGTCCGCGAGTCGAGTACAAGTTGGACAGCATTCCTCGATCGCGCATCGTCTGTCCCGCCCGGGGCAGCGGCCGAACGGGCGAGTGCCATCGGTGAGGATGATCTCTGCGACATCCTGTTCACGTCCGGTACCACCGGCGCTCCGAAAGGGGCGATGCTCCAGCACCGCGCAAGTGTCCGAGCGTTCTGGGCTTGGAGCTCAGTGGTGGGAGTTCAGGAGGGTGATCGATACTTAATCATCAACCCTTTCTTCCATGCCTTTGGTCTCAAGTCGGGGATCCTGGCCAGTTTCCTAAAGGGCGCAACCATCGTGCCTCATCCGATATTCGACGTCCCGTCGGTGATGGCCTGCGTTGAAGAGGAGAGCATTACCTTCCTCCCCGGGCCACCGGCGATCTACCAGACGATTCTCGACCACCCCGATCTCGACAAGTTCGATCTCTCCACCCTCCAACTGGCAGTTACCGGAGCCGCTGCGGTTCCGGTGGAGATGATCAGACGTATGCGTGAAGAACTGACGTTCCGCACGATTGTCACCGGGTATGGCCTCACCGAGGCGACCGGTATCGCGACGATGTGTCGCTATGACGATGATCCAGAGACAATTTCGCAGACGGCAGGACGTGCGATACCAGACGTAGAAGTACAGATCATTGATCCCAATGGTGCTCCGGTCGCGTCCGGAGTTCCCGGTGAAGTCGTGATCCGCGGTTACGTGGTCATGCGTGGTTTCTTCGCAAATCCTGAAGCCACTGCTGAAGCGATTGATCCGAACGGCTGGTTGCACACTGGTGACATCGGCACGCTCGACTCGGACGGCAACTTGCGAATCACCGATCGCATCAAGGACATGTTCATTGTGGGTGGGTTCAATGCGTACCCAGCCGAGATCGAGGGAATCATGCTCGGCCATCCTGCGATCAACCAGGTGGCAATCGTCGGTGTTCCAGATCACCGGATGGGCGAGGTTGGAATGGCTTTCGTTGTTCTGCGACCGGGGATGTCAGTCGCCGAGGCGGAACTGGTCGCATGGTGCCGCGAACAGATGGCCAACTACAAGGTGCCCCGCCAATTCCGATTCGTCACGACTCTGCCGATGAATGCAAGCAACAAGGTTCTGAAATACCAACTCAGGGACGAGGCTGTCGCCGAAAGTGAAATAGACCCACCGGCGTCCGCATGAACGACTACGCGCCGATCTCGCGTCCGGATGGACATCCGCTTGTTCGAGTCGATTTTGTCGACGGCGACGTGGCGGTTCTCACGCTTGCCGATCCGGGTCAACGCAATGCGCTCACGGTTGAAATGTCGATGGATCTGGCAGCAGCAGTCGAAGTTGCGATCGGCTCGGGAGTTGGGGCGCTGGTGCTCACGGCCGAGCCTCCGGTTTTCTGCTCCGGAGGACAGCTCGATGACTTGGTCACGCCGCGAGCCCCCCTTGAGACGGCCCACCTCGGTTTTCTCGCCATTTCGAATCTTCCGATCGTCACAATCGCTGCCGTTGACGGTGCCGCAATTGGTGCTGGGGTGAACCTGCCACTCGCTTGTGACGTCGTATTGGCCGGTGAGAACGCGAGCTTCGATCCTCGATTACTTGATCTCGGTATTCATCCTGCCGGTGGTCACTACTGGCGGCTCACCCAGCGGATCGGCCGTCAGGGCGCAGTAGCACTTTCGTTGTGTGGCGATGTGCTCACCGGGGCTGAAGCCGAAAACAAAGGCCTGGTCTGGCGCTCAATGCTTTCTTCCGAACTCATGCCTACCGCTCTGCGTTTCGCCCGGCGCGCAGCCGGGCGTCCACGTGACGTGATGCTGCAGGCCAAGCGGACCCTCGATGAATCACTGACGCTTGTCGATTCCGAAGCGGCATTCGATCTCGAATTCGAATTGCAGCAGAAATCACTAGCTGATCCCGCGATCGTCAATCGGGTCAGTGCTCTACAGGAACGACTTCGCCGACGTACTTGACCGCCGTAGTCAGCGCCAGCGCGGGAGGTCGAGCAATTGCTCCGCCACGATCGTGCGTTGAATCTGCGCGGTGCCCCCGGCTATCGATGCGGCTCTTGAATAGAAATAGTCGGCTTGGATCTTTGGGCTCGCACCAGTCATCGCGGCGGCACCATGAAGGTCCATGGCTGCGTGATGTAAACGCTGTTCCACCAGTGTGCTCAGGAGTTTGTCAATAGACCCTTCCGGTCCCGGCCCTTCAGCATCGTTTCGCGCGGTCAGACTGCGAAGGACATGGGAGCGGAGAACCTCGACGGCGACGTGGGAACGAGCAAGCAGCACTCGATCGGCCGGACTGGGATCGGTTCCGCGAAAATCGTCGACGAGTTTTCCCATGAGTCGCGCGTAGCGGGAGGAGAATCCGACATCGGCTGGTCCGCGTTCGTAGCCGACTGTGGTCATGGCAATGCGCCATCCGTCACCAAGCGCACCGACCACTGCGTCACAGGGAACCTGGACCTCAGTGAAGAACACTTCGTTGAACTCTGAATCGCCGTTCGATTGGGTTATGGGCCTCACGTCGATACCCGAACTGCGCATGTCGACGATGAGCATTGACATGCCGCTGTGCTTGGGGGCTTCGGTGTCGGTGCGAACAAGAAGTAGACACCAGTCGGCCCACGCGGCGTCGCTTGTCCAGATCTTCTGTCCGGTGACGATGAAGTTGTCGCCAGATCGAATGGCAGACGTGGAGAGATTGGCGAGGTCGGATCCGGCATTCGGCTCGCTGAATCCCTGACACCAGACCTCGGCGCCGGAAAGTAACCCGGGTAAATACCGCTGCTTTTGAACCTCAGTGCCGTAATGGAGGATGGCCCGGCCCAAGAATCCCACATGAGGGACCGGTGGCGCGCCCGCCCTTCCGACCTCGTCATTCAGGAGCGCTTCGAAGGTGGCTGGGAGGTTCCGACCTCCAAATTCCTCAGGCCATGACAGACCCATCCAGCCGCCGGCGTGCAGAGCAGCATGCCAGTCGGCCCAGAACCTTGCGCGTCGGAGGCCGTTGATCGGCTCTGGCTCCCTCGGTTGGTTGGTGTCAAGCCACTCCCGCAACTGTGTGCGGAACAGGGCCGCTTCTGCGTCATCGCTGAAATCCATCACTGGTTCACCGGTCGATCCACGAGAAGTGCGGCGATTTCCCCGAAGTGGTGGTCCTCGTTGCCGAACAGGACACGCGACAGCAGCACGCGACGCTGAAGATAGTGGACCGGACATTCCCAGGTGATCCCGGTTCCACCCCATACCTGGATAGCGGCCTCGACGACCTCGAGCGCCACCTCGGAGCACCACGCTTTCGCAATGCGAGCGACATGCAGCGCCTCCATAGCTGGTTGGGCGTCGACAGCCCAGACAGCGTTCCAGCAGATACTGCGCGCTGCTTCCACTGACACGAGCGCGTCGGCACACATGTGCTGGACGGCCTGAAAACTCCCGATGGGGCGGCCGAATTGTTCGCGCTCCCGGGCATGTCCAACGGCACTGTCGAGCGCCGCGTGCATGGCCCCGAGCAGGTCCGCGCAGGCCAGCGCGAGTGCAAATGCGTGCCAACGTGTGACCGCGTCATCACCGATGTCGGCGATCTCGCGCTGGATGGAATCGATGGCTGATACGGGGCGCATGAGGTCGATGCTCTCAAGGGCAGGACCAGCGCGACCGACAACCACCATCGAACCGCGCAAACCGATCGCCAATTGAGAGGGCCTTGCGTCGATGACCAACTCGGGCTCTCCGCCATGCATCAACCGCGAATCGACGATAACTCCGGCAGGTTCTCCAGAGAGAATGGCTCTCATGGTCTCGGCGCCGACGTCTCCCGTGGCATCCAGCAGCCGAAGGGCTAGAGCGGATCCGAGGAAGGGAACCGGGAGTGGCCCGCGCGCAAATTGTTCTGCAACGAGCCCTGCGTCGATGGCCTGACCTCCGCTCCCACCGCGAGACTCGCCGATTCCGAGTCCGAGACATCCCGTCTCGACGACAAGTCGCCAGGCATCTTGGGCAATGGGGCATGGGGACCCGGGAAAGGCGCTGGCCGCTGCCGACGTAGCGATGCCACGAGCAAGGCCCTGGAGCATCACGCGTTCATCGGAAAGCACGACTTTGGTCACTGTCGAATCCCTTTCACAATCACGAGTGTGTCATGCCACAGCCGCCGGACTCGGCTCGCTTCGTCCGATGGGGCGATGCGGTCGTGCGGTCCTATCTCGTCGTCTTCACACTGCCGACCGGTGAGCGCATCAATGTTCGCCCACTGGCCGTTGCCGACCTCGCCGATCACAGTACAGATGCCATGGACGACAACATGCATGACCTGTGTCTGCCCGACGCGCCGACCGGGGCAGTGCTCAGCGAGGTCGACATCGACGCCGGCCTACTCCAGGATCCCAACGGCGATCCGAACCCAGCACAGCATTTCGTGGTGAATCCCGATAGGTGATTGCCGTTTGCGATATTGGAGGGTTCTCACCTTGACTCAAAGACGCAAGCCTCTAAATGGCTCTCACTGTGTTTCGCCCAAAGGTCTAGCTCGAGATCGCCGATCGAAACATCGTCGACGATCACTCCAAAGCTGCAGGACTGCGCATCACCTAAGGCTCCTCGAGTCAGTCGGGTCGTGCGTCGGGAACTACGCGAGCACGCGTCGAAGACCCACTGCGGCACGGTCACCGATGCGGTTGAAGACCAATCCGAGCAACGGATTCAACGGGCTTAGGCAACCATTGAGAAGTAATTCCGCGGAGTAGGTGACGATGGATCCTTCACCTTTCGCAACGACTGTGATCCTGTCGATCGAGGTGAACTTGGAGTTCCGGGCCTCGACCAAAAGATTGCCGGGCTCGTCATACTCAACGGTCTCATAGCGCAGCACCGTTCCCCCGCCAACGCTCTTCACTGCGACATCGAAGATTGATTCTGGGCCGCCCCCGTCACCAGCAACTTGGGTGACAGTGAGAACGCCGGGATCCCAGCTGGCGAAGTTACGCAGGTCAGACATGTAGGCAAAAGCTTCTTCGACCGACTTCGAGCTTTCGACACTCACCTTGTATTTCGACATTGATCTTCCTCGTTCGTTCTTGGGTACCCGCTCCCATTGACCCTAACGACAGCGAATTCTGAAACCTCGATCCAAGGCGAACCTAAAAAGGGCGACCTGGTGAGACCCGTTCCATGAAGCGCTGATTTAGCGGATCGTGTACGCCGCGTAGCCGCCGGCCGCAAGGTCATTCGCGCGGGCCATGTAACGGTCGAGGCCACCCATGTAGATAGGAATCACGCGTGCTTTGCCCTCGATATTGCCGCCGTTGTACCAGGAATGGCAGTTGGGAGCATTGAACATCGTGCCCACTGCGGCGGCTTCCACTTCTGCACACCATTGATCCTGCGCGTCAGCATCAACCTCTGCCCGGGTGTTGCCATTGGCCGAGAGGTACTCGAGAAAATCAGCAATCCACGCAACCTGCATCTCGATATGCGGCGGATAGTTCGCAAGTACGCCCACGCTGCCGGGCCCGATCACCATGAACATGTTCGGATAGTCCGAGACAGAGAAGCCCATGAACGTGCGCGGTCCTTCGGCCCAGTCGTCGCGCAACAACTGACCATTGGTGCCGTGCAGATCAATGCGGGTCAGTGCACCGGACACCGCGTCGAAACCAGTGGCGAAAATCAGAACGTCGAGTTCCTGCACGCCCGTTGTTGTGCGAACACCTTCGGGCACAACTTCGACGAAGGCGTCTTTACGTAAATCAACGAGCATGACGTTGTCGCGATTGAATGTCTCGAAGTAGCCATTGTCGAGAACGGGGCGCTTGCACCCGATCGGATAATCCTTCGGGCAGAGTGAATCAGCTACCTCTGGATCGTTGACCGTTCGACGCACCATTTCACGGAAGAGTTCGACCGCCATTTCATTGGCGTCCATGTCTTTCGCAGCGTCGGCCCAGATTCGCGAAGCGTTGAATCCTTGTTCTTCAAGCGCGGCATCACGTTCTTCTTCCGTGCTTTCGAGAATGAACTTGTTCGGGTCAGCAAACGTGAAAATTGTTGCGCCTGTTGTGTGCGCAGTTGCCAGTGGCGATGCGTACTGCTGCGCGCGAACTTCGCGATAACGCGACTTCACCTCGGCCTGATGTTCGGGCGTTAGTGGTCGGTTCTGCGACGGCCACGCAAATGTTGCTGTGCGCTGAAACACGGTGAGATGTCCCGTGACCTTTGCCAGTTCGGGGATGACCTGCACCCCTGATGAACCATTGCCCACAATGCCAACGCGTCGACCCTCGAGCGCGACTCCTTCTTCGGGCCACAAACTGGACTGCACGACTTCGCCAGCAAATGTGTCGATGCCTGGCCAATCGGGCCGATGCGGTGCGGACAACCCACCAGTCGCCATGACGCAGAAACGCGAACGAAGGGTTTCGCCAGTCTCGGTATCGACGACCCAAGAGTCCGTCTCGTCGTCGAACGTCATCGCGGCAACACCGGTTTCGAGACGAATGTCCGGGCGAAGGTCGTAACGGTCAGCAATGTGATTGAGATAGCGCTCGATCTCGGGCTGGGCCGCGAAGTGCTCGCTCCATTCCCATTCCTGTTCGAGTTCGGGATCAAAGCCGAACGAATACTCAAGACTCGGAATGTCACAACGCGCCCCGGGATAGCGGTTCCAGAACCACGTGCCGCCTACACCGGCTGCTCGCTCAAGCACGATCACTCGGAACCCGCGCTCACGGAAAACTTTCAGCGCATAGAGACCAGACATGCCGGCCCCCACGACAATGACGTCAGCATCAAGCATTACGTCGTTGGTCCCCATGATCGCTCCCCCGAGCTCTTCCGATTAGGAAGAAGATACACCCCGTGCCCGTCAACTCACCTGCGATTCGACCACGCACTGAAACTGGCGATCGATCCTGAACCTGGCCGCTTCAACCACGGCCAAGGATGGATTTCCGCGAGGACTAACGAGTCCGCTCGGCGCTTCCAGCCGGGGACGGGTGCAAACGTGGCGGCAACGGGCCGGCCAGCGAGAACCTTCTGCGGTTCTCCGAGATGAATCTCGATGCTGCGCTCAGCTCCCAACTCGGCGAGACGGTCCGTGAGAAAGACAAGGCGCTTAGAAGAAAGCTGCAGTGTTCGAAGTAACGATTCATCGAAGACAAAGATCACCGGCAGATTGGGATGTGCTGCCAGTGCTGGGTCGTCATCGCCCAGCGACTCCGCCGTCAGCCACACCGCTTCAGGGGACGAAGACTGCTCGACCTTCTTTGGTCCAGCCGTCATCTCAGGATCAGGATCGTGCCGGAGCCGATCATTGCGCTCAACTGACACCAACTCTGGTTCGTCTGGCCATTCTCGGATCGGACACGCGTCGCGGTGGTCACATGAATCGCAGAGTTCAGGGGCCCGCCGACGGACTTGGGACTGCGAGAACCCGTACACCTTGGATGAACCGATACCAGTCGTCCACTGCCAACCAAGTCGATTCGCCGCGCGAGAACCGTCAAGTAGGTGGGTGAAGAAGTACTGCTCGCCAACGCGCCAGTCGGCGCCGTTTCGCACCGACCATTGCGAAGCGAGCCACATACGTGTTTGGTTCACCATCCATCCATCACGCTCAAGTTCGTCAAGGTTCGTTTCGATGCAACGCATCGACCGATCCCAAGGTTCGGCATCATTCGTTGAGCCAACAACAGGTGCATTGCGTAACGGTGAGCCTGTTGCGTTTCCTAAGCGCGCATAGAGATGACGTGCGTATTCTTGCCAGCGCAGTTCGTCGCGAAACTTTCGCACATCATTTGCAGAGCCTTTGGCGGCGGTAAAGACACGCGGCAATTGCAAAAGACCATGACGAATCCAGGGCGACAGTCCTGATGCTCCTCGTTGCGAGAGCGGTAATACCTCGTTGCGACGCTCGGCGTATCCCGTGAGATCCAGCGCCTCGAGCGCGGCATCCGCTGCTGCTTGCGTTCCAACAAATCGTTCCGACCTGCCCACGTCGTCACTGCAGAGATGCGCAAGATGTTGCGCGACCCACTGCACTCCTTGCCCGGGTTCAGGAATCGGCAGCATCGTTTCGCTCATGTCAGAGCAATCCGAAATGGGCCCTTTGCCGTCGACGGATCAACTCGTCGGCCTTCTTGGGTGATGACAACATGTCCATCGACGCAAAGTCGACGAGCCGCGGCGCGGGCTGGTTCGGCAACTCGTTCCCAATCGGCACCGACAACCAATTGCGCAGCATCGTCTGGGGAGATCGTCGCGTTGCGTGGCCGTTGCGTGAGCAAATCCATAATGGCCGTTTCAAGCTGTTGATCAACTGGCTGAATCCCCCGTTTGCGACATGCATCAGAGCAATAGCGAACCTCGTCCCACGAACGCGCCCACTTCTTTCGCCACGTGATTGTGCGCCCACACACAACGCAATCCTTCTTTGGTGGCGTTGTCACGCGTTTCTGCCGAGGGCGCTTTCGATCGCTTGTGCAGCTGCAGCGCCAGAAAGGGCTGCCCCCTCGACTTTCGCGCCACCAAACGCATCGCCTGCGCATACGAACGGCGGCATGTCGCTAAGGCGTAGGAATCGTTCGGGATGTTCAACCGAGGGACGCGCGTAGCGCCAACGCTGAATCTGAACCGAACCGGGGAGTACCGACGACTCAAGTTGCGCCGCATCAAGCAATGCTTCGGTGATCGCTTCGTCCGGTGCATCCCATTGTGTGCGACTGAACTCTGGCGTTGCGTGGATCGTCACCGCAGGCACTGCGGAAATGCCCTTGAGGAAGTTGTCAGCTATCCAATCGATCGGTCCGCTGGCGGGATCGACTGCGCCGGCCTCATTGAGTCCCGACGGTCCGTCGAGTACGGCCATCAGCGCGATGCATGGGTCGTACTCGATTACCGCCAATGCATCAGCATCGTTTGGCGTCAACACGACACCGCCGCTTTCCAACAGCGCAAGGGTTTGGGGCACTGGAGACGTGACGACGATTCCGTCGGCCTTGAGCTCTGTCCCATCAGCCAAGACCACCGTCCAGGACTTCCCGTCGTGAACGAGAGACGACACAAGTGAAGCAGTTCGCACATCGAGTCCGACCGCTAACGCTTTCGCGATTGCGTTCATGGAGACAGCACCGCGATAACGCGTGTGACCGTCGGGATCAACGACGCCGTTCGGACCAATACGACCGCGGAACCAAGGAGCAACAACCCCACTACCGACCAGCTTCGTGATCGTCGCAGCGAATTCATCAGTGTGTGTCGTAATGAACTGCGCGCCGTGATCGATCGTCGCATCACCAATGCGCCGTGTGGCGAGTCGACCGCCGACACCACGACCTTTATCGAGAACGATCACATCGCATTGTTCTTGAAGTCGATGTGCGGCCGTAAGCCCGGCCATCCCCGCGCCGATCACGACGACGCGAGGACGAATCACTTCAAAGACCGCGGTTGGTCTCTGCGAGTCCCAGTTTCACCTGAGCCGAATCGATGTAGGTCTTCTCGCTAATAAACGCGTGCTGAGTGCCGGTGTAGATGTCGCGGAATGCTCGTTCGAGACGGCTTCCTTCGCGAATCGCAGTTGTGCCCGCAGCAAGATGGGCCCACTGTGCAACTTCACGACTTGCTTCAGTTGCATAGGTGGCAGCAATGCGCATATCCGCGCGCATGTCGACGGTGAGTTCCCCGCCCTCAGCGACAATTCGCTCGGCCTCGGAATAGGTGTCGACAACGAGTTGACGTGCAGCACGCCACATACCGAGGTGATGCGCGTAACCACGCTGGAAGGTGGTCTTGTGTACGAGGGTTTCCATATCGCCCATGCGGGCCTTTACTTTGGCGAGCTCAGCGACATCGTCGATCATGCTCTTTGCAACACCGAGCGCCCACGCAGCGTGACCCGCTGCAGTGATGGCCATGAGACCCATCTTGAATGTCGGAGAACTTCCACGATGCGGTGTGCGTTCGAAGAGTTCAAACACGCGATGGTCAGGAACAAACAGATCGGTGACGTTGTAGTCATACGATCCTGTTCCCTTCAGACCTTGCACATGCCAACCGTCGGTGAAGTTGATGTCGTCACGGTGAACCACTGCTGCGAGGAGCAGGATTTCGCCATTGGCATCAAACATGAAATTGCCATCGTCGATCGGAAGGAATCCTGCACAGACAAACTCGGAATGTCCGGTGCCCGAGCCGAAGTTCCATGAGCCGCTGATCTTGTAGCCGCCCTCGACTTTCTGGCCTTGTCCGTTGGGCGCGAACTGCCCACCCATGGTGACGCGTTCAGCACTACCGAAGGTTTCTGCAAAACCTGAATCAGGGAGGTATGCCGCCACCGCAGCGGCTGACGGCAGATTGGCAATACCGATCCATCCAAACGAACCATCGAGTTCGGCCATTGCTTGCCAGGTGTTGATCATGTCGGCGAATGAAGGTTCTGAACCGCCGGCTTCAGCAGGGTTCAGATACGACATGAGGCCGCATTCCCACATCGCGTCAACGATCGCTGGGGTCATGGTGCGGTTTGTCTCACACGCTGAGGCTTCGGCGAGAACAAGTTCGGCCATCGAATCGACGAGTGAAGTCCCTGAATCAGTCAAAGTCATATCCGCAATGTAGGTCCTCTTCCGATCCGCGCAAAAGCAAAGCGGTCATTTCCGACGAGCAAGCCGCCGATTCCGTTCGATTTTCGAAATCGGCTGCGGCTGCCTCATCCACCAGGCCCTGTAGCTTCGGATACCACTCGTGACGTTGACCGAGGCCCCCCAGAGTTCCCAAACGGCGAGCCGGCCGCACTTTCGCGTCCCGATGCCATTTTTTCCGGGATCTGTGGCACCGTTTGCATTCGAAACTATGGACCTCTCTTCCCCGGCACCAGCCTCGATTTCCAAGTCAAGCCCGGCCTCCGATGACGGTGACCTCGTCGATCTAGTGCGACGCGATCAGTCAGCGCTTGCGAGGATTTACGACCGGCTTGGAAACGCGGTCTATGGGCTCAGCAGACAAGTGCTGAGAGACGAAGGCCTGGCCCAAGATGTCACTCAAGAGATCTTCTTGCGTTTGTGGAATGAGCCTCAACGATTTGATCCAGAACGAGGGTCGTTACGTTCGTTTCTTCTCCGTGAAGCACATAGTCGATCAATCGAGAAAGTTCGATCAGAAGAAGCCCGAAAGCAGCGTGAGTCCCGCTCCGAGTTTCGGGACCGACCTGTGCTTCGCGATACAGAAGACGATGTGATCGCGTCACTGACATCGAACGAAGTTCGCAACGCACTTTCTCAGCTGCCCGAGGCAGAACGATCCGCCATTGTTTTGGCGTATTACGGCGGCCATTCGTATCGTGAGGTCGCGAGCGTTCTCGGCGCCCCCGAAGGAACAATCAAGAGCCGCATCCGTTCTGGGCTCTTGAAGCTCTCCTCGCTGCTTGATGATGAAGGATTGGAGGCCAAGCCATGACACCTGAAGACCCAACCCGTGAACTACTTGGCGCCTACGTACTCGATGCCGTCGATGACGTTGAACGCAGACGAGTAGAAAATCTTCTCGCCAGCGATCCGTCAGCCCGCGACGAAGTCGAACAACTGCGCCTTGTCGCAGACAAACTCGGAAATGCTGCTGGATCTGCTCCACCAGTGCAGCTCTGGGAGTCAATCCAACTTGCGATCGATGCAGAACCGGTTGCCCAGCAAACCTCAGGTTCGACTGAACCAACCTCGATTTTCTCGTCGAAGCGATACCGCAGCGTCAACAAACCATTCCTCGCCGCGGCTGCGGTGCTCGCGGTTTTCGTCATCGGCGGTGCGATTTTCGTAGGTGTTGGCAAAGACGCTGACGCGCCCAGCACCATCGCCGCAATGACAGCAATGGCCAACGATGCCGCATCCCAACCTGGCTCTCGCACAGGGTTTCTTACAGACCCGGATCAAACAATGAAGGTGCAGGTTGTCGCCGATGCCCAGGGCCACGGCTACTTGATGACCGACCCGCTGCCAGCGCTTCCTGAGAATGAGACCTACCAGCTCTGGGCGGCAAATAACGGAACCATGATCTCCCTCGGGATGCTCGGTTCAAATCCAGAGATGTCACTGGTCCCAATTGATCCATCAGTGACCGAGCTTGCGCTGACTCGAGAACCAATCAACGGGAGTGTCGCTCCAACAAGTGACCCCATGGCAACAGGTTCTCTCGCGTAGCCAGAAATTTCTCTCATCAGTCATCCGGCTGTCGCTACAGCTTCGGAGTAAGGGAGATGTACCCCATGTGCGCAATGCACGCCCCCTTACTTAGGAGTTCACATGTCATCTCGCCCCATCAAAATCGTAGGCAGCTTGATCGTTGCTGCTTCGCTCACCCTCGGTGCTGTTGCTTGCAGCAGTGACTCAAACTCAAGCTCTTCTGACACGACTGCAAAGTCCAACTCGTCAACCACCAAGGCCATGAAGTCAGAAACCCTCGTTGAGATCGCAGCCGGAAATGCCGATTTCTCGACTCTGGTTGGTGCTGTAAAGACTGCCGGCCTCGTTGAGACTCTCTCAGGCAAGGGCCCGTTCACCATCTTCGCTCCGACCAATGAGGCGTTTGCCAAGCTTCCCGCCGGAACAGTTGCCTCGTTGACCCCTGAGCAGCTCAAGTCGATCCTCACCTACCACGTTGTTGCAGGCGAGGTTCTGGCCAAGGACGTCAAGGCCGGCAAGGTCAAGACCGTCAATGGAGCGGAACTCACGATCAACGTGAAGGACGGAAAGGTCACGATTACTGACGCAAAGGGCAACACCGTCAATGTCGTCAAGACCGACATTGTTGGTAGCAACGGTGTCATCCACGTCATCGATGGCGTCTTGATGCCGTAATCAGCACTCGCATGGAGGGGAGGGGCCCGATAGTTCCGGGCCCCTCCCCTTTTTTCGTTGACGCATCCACTAGCGGGCTTGCACTCAAACAGATTGAGGGTTGACCGATGCTCGCGACGCCACCGTTGGTTTAAGCAACCCCTTACGAATCAGCCAGCCAACGATCCAACAATGGATTTCGCAGACAACTGACTAAGGCGAGCATCGCTAATGCGTT
>JBIIVE010000044.1:0-17247 GCA_044339605.1 Acidimicrobiales bacterium | reverse complement strand
ACGGCCGTCGACAACAACTCGAATCCCTACGCCCTGCGACTGGGCTGAAGACAACGACTCGACGTCACCGCTGAACACTCTGATTTCGGTTTCGGTTCCGCGCACAACAACCGCTTCGACCTGTTCCCCTGGTTTGGCCATTGCGACGACGCGGTCGGCAATGGCCAAAAGTTCGTCGCTCATGCGGCGGTGCCACCGATTGTGAGCGAAGAGACACGCAGTGTTGGCACGCCATCACCGACAGGAACGCCCTGTCCGTCTTTCCCGCACGTTCCCGGAGGACCCATCGCGAAATCATTTCCAAGGGCATCGATACGTTGCAGAACCTCGGGACCATTGCCAATGAGATTTCCTTCGCGCAATGGCTCAGTCACCTTGCCGTCTTCGATGAGGTAGGCCTCGGTCATTCCGAACACAAAGTCTCCGGTCGCGGTATTTACCTGACCGCCACCGAGGTGTTTCACATAGACACCCTTCGGTGTCGAGGCGATGATCGATTCCGGATCTTCCTCTCCGGCAAGAAGATAGGTGTTCGTCATTCGAACCATCGGAAGGTTCTGGTAACTCTGTCGACGACCGTTACCCGAACTCCGACGTCCTTCCTTTCGGGCACGCAGGTGATCCCACATGTAATCGGTAAGGATTCCGTCTTCGATGAGCACATTGCGTTGGGCAGGGTTGCCTTCATCGTCGATAGCGATGTTTCCCCACTCGCGCGCCATCGTGCCGTCGTCGACAACCGTTACCCCCTTCGAGGCCACTTGCTGACCAACACGCCCCCGGAAAACCGAAGCACCCTTTGAAACAAGATCGGCTTCAAGACCGTGACCACACGCCTCGTGGAACAACACGCCGCCACCACCACTACCGATGACGACAGGCATCTGACCGCTCGGGGCGGGACGGGCGGCCAACTTTGTGATCGCACGATCAGCTGCGTTGCGCGCAAGCTGATCGATGTCGTACATATCAAACAGTTCGAAACCGACTGTGTGACCAACACTTTCACGACCCGTTTGCATGCCGGTATCGCCAGTGGCAACACAGCTCACAGCAAAAAACGTGCGCACCGTGTCGTCTTCGACAAACACTCCATCGGAGTTGGCGACGAGGATTCGACGGCGGTTGTCGCCGTAACTCACCGATACCTGCGAGATCGCATCGCCCACCGAACGAGCGGCCTCGTCGGCACGAGTCAGCAATTCAACTTTTCGGGCTTTCGGGACATCGCCAGGGAAGGTCTCGATGTCATAGCCACGCGACGATGTTCCACGGTGAAGCGCAACAACATTTGTCCCTCCGCCTCCACCACGAGCCGCTGCTGCGGCCGCTTGAGCTGCAGCAATGAGTCCGGCTTCGGAGAGATCGGCAGTGTGGGCAAAACCAGTGGTCTCGCCAACCACGACGCGAATACCCGCGCCACGGTCGCGACCAGAGGTCAACTCTTCGACACGACCATCATCAAGAACAGCGGAGGCATTGCGACGGTCTTCGGCAAATACTTCGGCGAATTCTCCGCCCGTGCGCATTGCAACACCGAGAACTTCTTCGAGCACCGACTGTTCGATCATTTGTTCTTTCTCCGGTCCTGGGCTGCGGAAGTGACTGCGGAAGTAAGCCCCGCCAAGCGCCGTAGCGTACCGGCGCCGACGTTGATCTGAGTACCCGGAACCAAGGTCCCAAACCGGTGCGCGCCCATTCGTAGACTCAGTAGATGAATAGCCCCCATCGACCGACCGCATTCGGTCCACAAGGCGCTGATGGGGCCGAACCAGGACTCGGCGATATTGCCTCGGTCTCCATTGAGGGACTCATCGACGCGGTCGAATCTGCGGGGACAAAAACCGAGCGGCGCCATCGCTGGGCGCTCCCGCTCCGCATCGCAGTCAGCCTCCTGATGCTCGGAGTCCTTTGGTGGAGGTTCCCGGAAATCAGATGGGCTGACCTCATTCCGACCTGGGATCTCACGACGTTGCTCTGGCTTCTCGCCGCTACGGTCATGACGTTCTTGGGCATTGTCCTTTCTGCAGTTCGCTGGCAATCAGTACTGCGCGCACTCCGCCTTCACGAGCGGCTCCGCATTCTCGTGCCGCTCTATTTCGCCGGACAATTTGTTTCAAATGTCCTTCCCACCACTATCGGTGGCGATGTTTTGCGCGTCTCGCGACTTTCCAAAGCCAACGGCGAACCAGAAACAACATTTGCATCTGTTGCGCTTGAACGACTCACCGGCTGGTTAGTACTCCCGCTCATCACATTTTTCGGGCTCGCCATCAACCCAGGACTCCGTGAACTTGGCCGCGCCACGTTGCTTGCTCTCGCCGTTGCACTCGTCACGCTTATTGCGCTCGTGGTCGTTCTTCTTGCTGCGAATCACCCCCGACTTGGCGGTCGATTCGCAGCAACCGATGGATGGCGCCGCTTCGTCGATGCCATCCATCGGAGCGTCACAGAACTTCGCCGTCAACCGCTCGCGGCACTGTCCATTCTCGCCGCCGGCCTCGTCTACCAAGTCGCGCTTTGCCTCGCTGCCTTGATGGTTGCGGCGGCTCTTGGCTTCAGCTGGCTCGGACTCACCGCCCTTCTTGCGTTCTACCCTGCAGTTCTGATTCTTCAAGTGCTCCCCATCGGCATTGCCGGTCTTGGAGTCCGTGAAAGCGCATTTGTCCTTTTCCTCGTCCCGTTGGGCGTTCCCGCCGAGAAAGCCGTGGCCCTCGGTCTCGTTCTCTACGCCATCAACGTCATTGCCAGCCTTTTCGGGGCCCCCGCCTTTGTGGTCGGCGGCCGCAAGACCCCAGTAGCGGCCTGAACCGCTCCACGCATCCCACCAACTCTCCACACATCTCGCTTGATAGATGGTCCCAGAGATAGGGGTTCACCCCTTGTGGGACGGTAGCGTTACACCACGGACGCCGACCCCGGCGACCACTCCCCCGTCTCCCGTCGCAGCGTTCTCGAAATGCCGCCGACAAGGACTCCGCCCATGATCATTGAGACGATTGAGTCGCCGGCCGACCTCAAGGCCCTCACCCCCGAGCAGCTCACCACGCTCGCGGCCGAGATGCGCGACGTGATCATTGAATCGGTCAACACCCACGGCGGCCATCTCGGTTCCAACCTCGGAGTGGTCGAGCTCACCCTCGCTCTTCATCGCGTGTTCAACTCCCCCGACGACATCATCCTGTGGGACACCGGGCATCAGGCTTACCCCCACAAACTCGTCACTGGTCGTGCCAAAGACTTCGTCGATCTTCGTCAAGCAGAAGGTCTCTCCGGCTACCCCTCACGCGACGAATCCGAGCACGACTGGATTGAGAACAGTCACGCCTCAACCGTTCTCAGTTGGGCCTACGGACTTTCTGTGGCCGAAGCCACGAAGGGCGCCGATGCCCGTCGCATCGTTGCCGTCATCGGCGATGGATCAATGACTGGCGGTATGGCGTTCGAAGGTCTCAATAACCTTGGCCATTCGGGGCGCGACTGCATCATCATCCTCAACGACAACGGCCGCTCCTATGCGCCGACCGTCTCGAGACTTAGTGAGAGTCTCGTCAAAATCCGTAACAACCCGGTGTACATGCGCCGCCAAGCGAAGCTTGAGAAAATCCTTGCTGACCTTCCCGTCGTCGGCAACATTGCCAAGACAGGCCTCGACGCAACAAAAGCTGCAATCCGCGAAGCATTCGAACCAACTGCGTTCTTTGAAGCACTCGGTGTTCGCTATTCCGGCCCCTTCGACGGACACGACATTCCGCTTCTTGAAGAAGCACTGCGCAACGCTGCAGCGATGCCCGGGGGCCCACAAGTCATTCATGTCCTCACACAAAAAGGTCGTGGCTACGGGCCTGCCGAGAACGACCCGATCAAGCGCCTGCACGACACCTCCGAGGCCAAGCCCGGCAGCTTCACCGCTGCATTTACCGAAGCATTGGTCAAGGAAGGCGAAGCTCGTCCCGAGCTTGTTGCCATCACTGCCGCAATGCCGGACTCCACCGGCATCCTCCCCTTTGCAGAACGATTCCCTGGCCGCATGTTCGATGTTGGGATCGCGGAACAACATGCAGTAACTGCTGCAGCAGGTATGGCGATGGGCGGGCTTCGCCCCGTTGTTGCTGTCTACTCAACCTTCCTCACGCGAGCATTCGATCAGGTCAACCTCGATGTCGGCCTGCACGATCAACCCGTCGTGTTCTGTCTTGACCGCGCCGGCATCACGGGCGACGACGGTCCAAGTCACCATGGGATTCTCGACATGGTGCTCCTCACCAAAGTTCCGAACATGACGGTGTTTGCACCGTCCTCGTATCAGGAAATTGGTCAGATGCTGCACGATGCTCTCAACATCACCGATGGCCCTATCGCAATTCGTTGGGCAAAGACCGCCGCTCGACAAGCGCCTCCGGAAGAAGTTGGCAGCGGACTCAACGCTCGTCGCAGCCGAACTGGCACACAGTTGTGCATCGTTAGCGTCGGCAAGATGCTCGATGCAGCCGAGATCGCAGCCGAGCAACTTGAAGCTCAAGGCATTTCGGTCACCGTCTGGGATGCGCGAGTCGTTAAGCCACTCGACCCCGCCATGATCGACGATGCGGCTCGCCACCCCTTCGTCATCACCGTCGAAGACGGCCTCCGCGAAGGCGGAGTCGGGATGACAGTTTCTGACCTCGTAAGCGAGCGCACCATCGGAGCCACCGAGCCTCGTGTTCGTGTGCTTGGCATTCCTTCTCAGTACATCGCGCACGGAAAGCCTGACGCGATCCTCGCCGACCTTGGTCTCGATGCCGCTGGCATCACCGCTTCGGCACTCTCCATGATCCGCAGCGGAAACTCGACCCCAGCGCCGAGCTAGCTCCTCGCCGCCCTGTTCGCAGCCACGATGTCAGAACCCGTCAGGACCCCGGCAGAACTTTTCGACCTCACTGGTCGAGTTGCGCTCGTCACCGGCGCGTCGTCTGGGCTCGGCCGACGAATCGCTCTGGTGCTTGCTGCTGCTGGCGCCACTGTCGCTGTCACCGCACGGCGAACCGACCGACTCGTCGAACTCGAGTCCGAAATACCGAACGTCCGTGGATTCCCCTGCGACCTCACTCGCGCAAACGAGCGAGAAGCACTCGTCACCGAAATCGAATCCCAACTCGGGCCGATCGACATTCTCGTAAATAACGCAGGAGCAGTGAACGCAACGTCAATCGAGAACGAATCGCTCGAAGACTTCGCCAACATGATCGAACTCAACCTCACAGCGGCATGGCATCTCATGAAACTGGTTGGTGTTTCGATGGTCGAGCGTCAGCAGGGTTCGATTGTCAATATCGCATCAATTCTGGGAGTCGTTGGCGCGACGCCCGCGAAGGATTCCGGTTACTCAGCGGCCAAAGGCGGACTAGTAAACCTCACTCGCGAGATGGGACTGCAGTGGGCGCGTAAAGGCGTTCGAGTCAATGCAATCTGTCCAGGTTGGTTTCAGACCGAGATGATCGAAGACCTGACCTCAACCGAGAACGGCTCGTCATTCATCACAACCAACACGCCAATGATGCGCGTCGGGAACGTCAATGAAATCGATGGCGCCATCCTCCTACTCGCCTCCGACGCGGGAAGTTTCATGACTGGTTCCATCGTCATGGTCGATGGCGGCTGGACCGCACGATGAAACTGCTTGCGCTTGCGGCTGGCTGCTTCTCCATTTTGCTCACTGCCGGTGGCTGTTCGAGCGATGCTCAACGAACGGTCGAACCGGTGCACTGGGACCTCAGTGCCATCATCGAGCCAACGACTCTCAGAATCGCCGGGTACATCGGCAGCAGTTCGTGCAGCGCGTTCGACTCGTTCGAAGTGGTTGAGGACGAGAACACGGTCGAGATCACCGTTCTCGCGAGTTCCAAACAGGCTGGCGCCTGCACCTCGGACCTGAGACTTGAGTCGATCGACGTTGTGCTCTCAGTTCCGCTTGGGCAAAGAGAACTCACCGGTTGTCTCCCCTTCGAGGCGCGTCCAGGTGAACCTGATCTCGGGTGCCGAACAATCGTTCCGCACCGCTGAACAACCTCAGGGACGATGCAGATCAGCAGACCGCTTTACGGCGTCGGCCTTGAGATCGCCCTTGGCCACCTTGCCACCAGATGATCTCGGCAACTGATCGACGATTACGAGATGCTCCGGCCACCACTCTCGCGACACCGAACGATCGCGCAAATGACTCACAAGTTCTTCGAGCGTGACGCTCGCCTGTGGTCGAAGTTCGACATAAGCGCACACCCGCTCTCCGAAAACCGGATCAGGAAATGCCACCGCTGCAACCATCGCAACTGACGGATGCGTGGCCAACTCTGCCTCGACAGCCGGCGCGCTGATGTTTTTGCCACCCCTGATGATGAAGTCTGAGGTGCGCCCAACAACTGTCAGCACGCCTTCTGCATCAATCCGAACGATGTCACCCATGAGCATCCAACCATCATCGTTGAACAATGATTTGTTGGCATCGGCATCGCCCCAGTACCCAAGTGCTGTCGCCGGACCCTTGCAGGCTGGTTGACCTTCGTCCACGCCCTCCGCAACCTCAGCATACGTTTCAGGATCAAGGAGGCGCACCTGCATTTCTGGAATCACATGGCCAGCAGTTCGAAGACGAGTCTCTCGATCGGTGGCGTAGGAGGTATAGCTCAGCGCTCCCGTTTCATTCGAACCGTAAAACTGCAGGACCTTCGCGCCTGTTGTCTCCTCGAACTCGGCAGCGCGTTCAAAGGGAACCGCTTCACCACCGGTGAACATTGCACGCAACGATGAGAGATCACGTGGACGTTCCGCTTGTGCGTTCAACAACATGATGAATTGCGTGCTCACACAACACAACACCGTGACGCGTTCGCGTTCAATGAGATCGAGCGCTTCATGAGCATCAAATCGATCCATCAACACCGTGGGTGCACCGAGAGCAGTCGGTGTGAAGTGTGCCGTCCACAAACCAAATCCGAACGGTGCAGGCAGAGCCCCAAAGAACACTTCGTCTGTGCCGAATCCGCCTGCTTCGGCCGCCAACTGATGGAAATAGAACCACCGGTTTTGCGTATGCATGACACATTTCGGCAACCCCGTGGTGCCCGACGTGGAGTTCAGGAGAAAGAGCTCGTCGGGATGAATCGGACGAAACGGACAATCGGGATCGATGTCAACCCCGTCGGGCAGTGCGGCGTCCACAACTCGCGCATCCAGCCCGACTAGAAGATGGCGGTCAACTGATGCTCCCATCGACGCGACATCAGAACGCAACGCCGTAGCGGTTCGACCATGTTGTTCAGGAGTCGTAATGAGTGTGCGAGCCCCGGTGAGGGAAAGTAGATGCGCTACTTCGCGATCGCCAGCGCGCGCACCAATACCGACCGCGACGCAACCGGCGCGCTCGATGCCGACGAAAACGGCATGAACTGCCGGACCATCAGGCATCATCACGGCAATGCGTTCGCCACGTTCGGGCCCGGCGGCAAGGATCGCTAGTGCGATGTCGTCAGCATCGGCGTGATACTCCGCCCAGCTGTAGCGACGCCCATCTGCGATAAACGCGACTCCGTCAGGTTGCACAGATGCCCGAGCCGCAACGATCGAACCAACGGTGTCGTCTCCCCACCAACCTTGCGCGTGGTACTCGGCTGCTGCATCAGGATCAGCACGAAACAGTCCCACCGAGCTCACCCCGCCGACTTCGAACGGCGAGACGCAGGAACGGCTCGTAAGTCCGAGACCAAACGATCAAGCTGTTCAACGAGGGCGGACAGTTCCTCGACTGACCAACCGTCGAGTTGTTCAGCCATCAATTCATCGTTTGCTGCTTCAATCTGGCGATGGGCAACCCGACCCGCAGCGGTGACCGCGACGACAGATGCTCGTCCATCATGCGGATCGGCAGACCGTTCGACGTACCCCTCGGCTTCAAGGGCTTGCACCTGTCGGGTGAGCGCCGCCGGATGTGTTCGAACGGCATCGGCGAGATCGCTCATACGCATAGGACCGTCGTCGATCACCTTGCCCAAAACAGCAACGGCTGCCACACCAATTGCGACGCCAGAACGGACCGCAATCAATCGATCAAGTCGCTGGCTCCCTGTGATGCGACGTAACGACCCCATTTCGTTGCGCAACCGACGAAGGAGCTCAGACATCTCAGATGGTTCACTACGACTCATAACCACACCTTCGCGATTCTTTCGACCTCGATCGCTCCCTGCCGTCGACCTTCCCGCAGGGATGGCCCCCGAGTCGCCGGGTCAAGAACGTTGGTTCCAAATGCTTCGGTGGATCCATCGTCGGCTGTGATCACTTCAACGATCGCTCCTTGCTCTCGCAAGACTGCCGCTTCGACCTCAACCGTTGGACCAAAGCCACCAGCAAACGGCGCAACAATCACAATGATGTCGCAGCCCTCTGCGAGGTCAGCATTGGTGCCGCTTCGAACGCCTCCATCGATGAATCGAGAGTCACCGATCGTGACTGGCGGCCAAATTCCTGGGACTGCACAACTTGCAGCAACCGCGGAAACAAGCGGTACTCCCGAATGACGATGAAAGACGCTGAATTCTCCACTGAATGCGTCGACTGCCGTTACCAAGAGTTCGTGATTCGACCACTCATGTGACGAAAGCCGCGACTCAATTACTGCGAGACGAGCGCTCTCTTCAACGGTGGGTGCACCTACTGCCACCCCACCAAGACGACGACGCACCTCGATCTCATCGGGGGCGCCATCGAAACACGCCGCGAATTGTTCAATCAACGCATCTAGCGAACTATCGACCTGCAACTCCGCGCTTTGGTTTGCAGGCACTAGCTGACGAGTACATAACGATTCAAGAGATTCACCGGTGCACAATTGCGCTCCGACAGCTGCACCAGCCGAGGTTCCGATGATTCGATCAGCAACCCTGAGATCGACACCAGCGTTTGCGAGCGCGTCGAGGACACCGAGTTCCCAGGCAATCCCCGCCACTCCACCTCCGCCAAGAACTAACGCCGTCGACATCAGTCAACCCTCCACACAACCGCCACGCGACGGAGGCGACCCCATGGGGTCGCCTCCGAAACATGACATGACGTCAGCTCAGCCCAGTGGGTTGAGCGAGGAACCGACGGCCCACATTGCAAAGAACTGGGCGTTGGCGCCGTAGGCCTGAGCGATTGCCAACTTGGCACCGCCGACCTGATGGTCTTCAGCCAGACCACGAACCTGCAGCGCGGCTTCAGCGAAACGCAGAAGACCAGATGCACCGATCGGGTTCGAGGAAAGCACGCCACCGGACATGTTGACGGGGAAGTCGCCGTCGAGTGCCGTGGCACCAGACTGCGTCATCTTCCAACCTTCACCAGGAGCGGCGATCTCGTGGGCTTCGAGCCACATGGGCTCGTACCAAGAGAACGGCACGTAAAGCTCGGCGCAGTCGATCTGTTCACGAGGGTTGGTGATACCAACCGTCTTGTAGATCTCCTGTGCGCACGCGTGCGCTGCTTGCGGATTGACCGGGTCACGACCCGAGTACCAACCTGGCTCGGACTTCATCGCGGTGGCGAGCACCCATGCCGGAGGCTTCGATGCCGCTTTGCCGCCATCTTCATCAGTGAAGATGACTGCGCATGCGCCGTCGGACGAAGGACACGACTCCAAGAAACGGAGCGGATCCCACATCATTGGAGATTCCTTCACCTTGTCGATGGTGATATCGGCAAGCTTGAGATGGGCATACGGGTTCTTGGCACCATTGAGACGGTCCTTCACTGCAACCATCCAACCGATGTCTTCCGGTGCTCCCGAACGCTGGATGTAGGCCCGAATAAACGGAGCGAACGCGCCACCCGCTCCGATCGACGCACCCTTACCGCCGCCGAGGGCGAACTGGGCATTGCCCTCTGACTGCTTTTCGAAGGCCAGCGACAGCACTCGCTTGTGACGACCGCTTGAAACGAGGTGCGAACCGACGATGCCCGTTGAGCCACCCACTGAACCAGCGGTGTGTACTCGGAACATCGGCTTGTTCACCGCACCAAGGGCATCGGCGAGATACATCTCGGGCTTCATGACTCCCTCGAAGAAGTCAGGAGCTTTGCCAAGCACGACTGCGTCGATGTCGCCCCAGTCCATGTTGGCGTCCTCAAGCGCGCGCTGAGCGGCTTCGCGGACAAGTCCGGCCATCGAAACATCGGCGCGCTTGCGCTTGTGATGTGTCTGACCGATACCGACGATTGCTACAGGCTGATGGCTCATTGGTCACCTTCCATGACGCAGACGAGATTCTGCTGAAGGCAAGGTCCGGACGTGGTGTGAGCCAACGTTCGATTCTTGCCATTCTTGATGATCTGATTTGCGGCTTCACCCACACGGATGAGGCCGACGGTCATTACAGAGTGAGCCGCAAGCGCACCACCGGAGGGGTTGACCTCAGTGGAAGCGTCAAGACCCAGCGATTCACGAAGAATCAACTCTTGAAAACTGAACGGTGCATGGAGCTCAGCAACATCGATCGGGCCCTTACCAACACCGGCTGCCTCGGCAGCAAGGCGGGTTGAGACCGAAGTGGTGATGTCTTTCCGAACAGTCGGCAAATGCGCCTCGATGCGATGATCGATACCGGTGATCCACGCTGGACGCTCACACAGGTCATAAGCCCGCTTGCCGCGAGCCAGGATGACTGCAGCGGCCTGATCGGTTGTCGGCGGCAGATCGTGACGACGCAACGGGTTGCGCACATAATCCGCTGCGAGCAACTCGTCGATAGAAAAATCGCCCTTCACCTGTGCAAACGGATTCGACTTGGCGTTGGAACGGTTTCGAGCGACGACCTCAGCGAAGTCACGTTCGGTGGCCTTACCGGAATCGATGAGCGCACGTGCCTGCAGTGCGGCCAATGTCCAAGTGTCGGTGCCTAACGGAGTGAGGTAATAGGGATCGAATTCAACCGTGAACAACGTCGATGGATCGGAGTTGGAGTTCTTGCCAACGCCGACGGCCATTGCGATGTCAATGTCGCCTTGAAGAAGTCGAACGTAGGCCTCGTACATCGCCCACGCGCCGTCCATCTCGACATGCGACTCGTTGATTGCAGGAACCATGCCGTAGGCGTCGGTGTTCTGCACAAATGAGAACCCTTGACCTGACAGGTAGTCACAAGAGCCCGAGACGGTGAAGCCGATTTCGGACTTGTCGATCCCGACCTGCGCAATGACCTCACGGGTGGAGCGCAGGACCAAGTCCGATTCGGTCAGGTTCGTTCGCCGTTCGGGCGGCAACTGCGCAAACCCGACGATTGCAATGTCATTTTCTGAAGGTGCCATCACATCATCCGATCCAAGTAGCGATCAGCCGGTTCATCCGGCTCACCAGTGGTACGCCAGCCGACGATGATGTCGCCACCGCTTCCTCGACTGCGGTTGTCGATATCTACTGCGGAACGCTCGTTCTCGGGCGCCCACACAACTTCAACGTGAATGCCAACGCGGATTTCGCTCACCGGAACATCGAGAATTTCCTGCTGAGCGATAACGGCATCAGCGCCGTCGAGCAGGATCGAGCAACGAGCAAACGGCTCGGTCTCGGTCTGACCGGGATACGGCGTCGGTGTCACGATCGTGAAGTTCGAGACCACACCGCGGCCCGGAACCTCGACAATGTGGCTCTCGTCAAGCTCAATCGCGCACACGCTGCACATGCCTCGTGGCCCCACGATTGTTCGAGCGCACTGCGGACACTTCTGTCCGATGATGCGACCTTCCATGAGAGCTTTCGCCCACATAATCGTGGTGGGAGATGCGTTGTCGACGTAGCGGAGATCGCTGAACGCATCCATTTCGGTGATCTCGTTCTCCGCCGGTGCCTCAAACGGTTCACCAGCACCTTCGCTGGGAGAGGGGTCAGAAGCGGGAATGAACGCAATGATGTCGTCGATACGACCAGCGCAGTCGGCTGGAGCCTTGAACTTGGCTTCGACGCGCATGCCCGCAGACATCGCGCTTTCCGAGCCAGCGTCGACGATGTGAATCATCGGCGTGTCAGCACCATCGAGGGTGATGAACGCGAAGCCGAACGCATGGTCAAGCGGATGCAAGTTGGTTGGTTCAGGTACCCATGTCCATGTCGACACGGTTCCCTTCGGACCAACGCACACCCAATCCGTGCCCGAATCGGCTGCGGTATCGGGGTCGTACTCAAGCGGCGGTGCAATCACCCGGCCACCGGTGCGAACACCGATGATCTGGCCCTGCGCAATCGCCGAGCTAAACGTGCTGAGTGTCGAACCCAACGTTCGCGAAAACGGGAACGTCAGATTGAAGACGAACTCTTGGACAGTGTCAGCCATCTTCTCCCTTTCCTAGTAAAGGTCTTGCCCAGATCATTGATCTGACGACAAAGGGAGACAATCGATCCCCCTCCGATCGGTGCCGCGACCCTAGAGGTACTTAACACTGCTGAGCAACCAATTCGGGAGATTTCTCGGCGATGGAACCGTCAAGGAATCAAACTGATCAGGCTCAGGTGTAAAAGGGATTGTCCCCGGCGTTGTGGTCAGTGACATCGATGACCTCGGTGACCTCGGGAATTGCTTCGTGAATCGAGGTCGTAATGCCGTCGCGCAACGTGGCAGCGCTCATGGCACAGCCTTGGCAACCGCCACCCATTGTGAGAAAGACGGTGGTGTCTTCCACGCCAACAAGGGCAGCGAAACCTCCGTGTTGGGCCAGACCGGGATTGATCACTTCTTCAAGGAGCTGTGTCACCTTGTCGGGAATCTCGCCGGTAAGCACGATGTCGCGGCCATCGAGAGGATTGACCGGTGCCGGACGATTTGGGTTCTTGATGACAAAGCCGCCCTGTCCGGCCGATCGCGGAACATCGAGCACCGCACCGCGCATGTTCTCAATACTGTTCGCCGCAACAACCACGCTGAGTCCGCCCTGCACCGAGAGATCATCTTCAGCATCGAGCTCGGCAATCGTCGCCCAACCCAGGTCGTAGTCGTAGTCGGTGCCCTTCACGCCTTTGATCTCGACGCGCAGACCGATCGCACCCGGGTCCTCTTCAGTGTCACGAATACCGAGAACATGTTCAAGCGCCTCGGGAGCAACAGCGAGGACGTACTCGCTCGTTGACGAACTTTCGTCGGTCGTTGTGGAAGTGAGATCAGACATCGAAACCTCTGCGGGAGAACTGCCGGGTTGTCCCAGCACCGGAACTAAACGTTACCGGCCAGCGATGAAGATGCCTTGATCCGACAACCATGCCCGTGGAACCTCAGGAGATATAGGAGCCTCGACCGAAGGCGACTGCGAACCCAAGCATCACTGCGAGCGAGAGCGGGAGGATGACCGCTCGAAGTTTCGGACGAGCGACCAGAAGTTCTGCTGCCACCACGATGCACGGGAATGTGCCGAGTAAGTAGCGGCCAGCGCCAAAGAAATCTTTCGTGCCCAGAAGAGGAAGAGCGATCATTCCAAGGCAGTACAGGGCATAGGCCCAACCAAATCGCCGTTTCACCATTGGCACAAGAGCAAGCGCTCCGAGGACAACAAGACCATGGGCTACGTGGCCAATGGTTGACCACTCGAACGGTCGATGCTGCAACTCCTCGATGAGTCGAAACTTCAGCCACGTCGCAGGACCCGCACCTTGGTCCCAACCCTTTGATGCTTGTGTTGCCGCGAAAAGAAACGGGTGACCGAAGTTCAACCAGAGAAACAAACACCAACTACCAACACCGAGCCAAGACAAGAAGATTGGCGCATCAGTTCTGGTCAACGTGCGTGGGTTAAAGAGTCCTCGAATGCCACTCGCTCCGCGCGCGATATTTCGTTTCTCAACTACTCGAAGGATAAGTGCAGCTGCAACGACAAGACCGGCCGGACGGCCAGCGGTTGCGAGAACCCCAACAAGGCCTGCCCAAAAGTAGCGATCCTTCTCGACGAGATAGAAGGCACCTATCGCTGTTGCAACAAACAACGCGTCGGAATACACCACTCCGTAGAGATACCAACTGTAGGGAAATACACAGAGAAGAATCACAGCAGTGATGGCGATTTCGCGCGAAACAAAAACACGCGCCCACTTGCGCAGCAACACAACGGCCGTTGCTCCGCTGAGTACCGTCACCACTATTCCGGTGATGTAGATGCTGGGAAAGGCCCAACTGAAGATGCTGATGACTGTGGGGTACGTCGGCCAGAACGCAACTGAAGACTGCACACCGGGGTAATAGACGTATCCCTCACGAACAATCGTGCGGTACCACTCGGCATCCCATCGGGCGAAGCCTCCAAACCACGTGTCACCGACTCCTTGACGCATCGGGAAAAAAGCATCGTGAGTGAGGTGGTTGTAACCGAACCAGATTGCGATCCAAACGAGAACGCCTACGGCCGAAAAGACGACGAGAGGTGACCACCAGTTGTCGCTCCAGCCAGGCCGTTCATTGGATGAATCAGAAACTCGGCTGCGTAGGCGCGAGAGCGCACGTGTTCGAGACGGCTCAATCTGAGCGAAGGTGGTCGAAGAGGAATCAGTCATGAGGTGAGTGATCCATCCCCCGATGGACCGGACGAAACGCTACTCCTCGACAGTCCGGCATCACAGGGGATCAGTGGGTCTCCGACTGGCCGTAGCCTCGGAGGAATGATCTGTGTGGATGTCGACCGAGTAGCAATGGCCCGCCCCGGTCGCCCACTCTTTACTGATGTGTCGCTGACCCTCTCGACGGGAGACCGATTAGGGATCGTTGGCCTCAACGGAACAGGAAAGTCCACGCTGCTGTCGGTGCTCACCGGTGAGATCGCTCCTGAATCCGGTGCCGTCCGCCGAGGCCGCGACGTTCGAATCGCCACGCTCCCCCAGCGTCCGGTGTTGCCGACCGGCAGTGTTCTTGCCGCCGTCGAAGAAGTGGCAGAGCGCGACTGGGAAGCCGCAGCCGTACTTGACCATCTCGGTATGGCTTCACTCACTGACGCTGACACCGGTCGATTATCGGGCGGCCAGGCCAAACGGGTTGCCCTCGCACGCGCCCTTGTCGCTCCTAGCGACCTGCTCATTCTTGACGAACCTACAAACCACCTCGACATTGACGCGATCGCATGGCTCGAAGATCGACTTGATAGCTACCGCGGTGGTCTCGTACTAGTGACTCACGATCGACACGTGCTTGATCGCGTCACGAATCGAGTGCTCGAACTCGACCGCGGCCGCTCGTATCTTCATGACGGCGGCTACGCCGGTTACCTCGAAGGTCGCGCTCTACGTGAAGAACAAGCCGTCTCGCAAGAATCCACGCGCAAGAACCTCGCTCGCAAAGAATTGGCTTGGCTCCGACGCGGTGCCCCGGCACGAACCAGCAAACCGAAAGCGCGAATCGACGCGGCAACAACGTTGGTAGAAACTCGCGCAGAGCCCGCAGCGCGTTCCGGCATTCCCGATCTTTGGTTCGGAACACCTCGGCTCGGAGACAAAGTCGTTGACCTCGCCGACGTGTCGTTCAACCACGACGGAGCATCGCCGTTGTTCAGCGATGTTGAACTCATGCTTGACAATCGAGAACGACTCGGACTCATTGGCCCGAACGGTGCAGGAAAGTCGACTCTCCTTGACCTCATTGCTGGCCGACGTTCGCCCACAGCCGGGACGATCGATGTTGGTTCAACAGTTCGTATTGGGTACTACGACCAAATCGGAGTGGAACTTGATCCACGCCAACGCGTTCGCGAAGCAATCACCGGTGGTCGCCGCGAACCTGATTGGCAGGACGCAGCCCTTCTTGAATCGTTTTGGTTTGACGGCGATGCGCAATGGGCACCGATCGAACTTCTTTCGGGCGGAGAACGCCGGCGGCTTCAACTTCTACTCGTGCTCGCGCAGAAACCAAATGTGCTGCTTCTCGATGAACCGACGAACGACCTCGACCTCGACACACTTCGCGTTCTTGAGGAATTTCTTGACGACTGGCCCGGCGCCCTCATTGTCGTAAGCCACGATCGCGCCTTTCTCGAGCGAACTGTTGCCGATGTCATCGTGATGGACGGCCACGCCCGACCATCACGTCGCCCGGGCGGATACGCCGCATGGGAAGAACAGCGCCGAGCCTCCATGGTCCGAGGCCGCATTGCAGATCCGCGCAAAGCACCGAATGCCCCGTCGAAGCCCTCAGCGTCGAAGTCCTCAAAGGCCAAAACCTCAGAGAAACCAGCGACACGGTCCCCGAGCACCTTGCGGTTCCTCATCAAGGATCTTGAAAAGGAGATCAAGCGTCTCACCAAGGTAAAAGACCGCCTTGAACTGAAAGTGGCCGACCTCGCCGTCAGCGGCGACCATGTCGAACTCACCCGCCTGGGCGGGGAATTGACCGCAGTTCTCGCTGAACTCAATACCGCAGAAGAGCAATGGCTGGAACTGACTGAAGAGGCCGAACGGGCGTCGAACTGAGCCCTCTCGCATCGCCGGTAGATTCCTAGACCGTGACCGACGTCGAGACTCCCACCGAAGCGCTGCAGGACCTGCGGCGAACTCGACGCCACAACCGACTTTCCCAGGTCCATTGGATCGATGCGGTCTATCGGGTCTACATGGTTGGCCTCGCCGCGGTGATCTTCATCCTCTTTGCCGTTAGCCAACTGCCAGAAGATCGACTCACGAATGAAGAAGCTTTGCGCTTTGCTAATGAAGCACCGATGTGGCTCGGGCTCGGATTTGCGATTGCAATAGGTGTTGGCTTGCGCTCAGGAGGCCGCGGCGGACCGCTTGTGCTCGAAGCGCCAGTCGTCATGCACGAACTCAATGCACCGGTTCCGCGCGAATCGGTTGTTCGTGGTCCGGCCATCAAACAACTTCGATTCATGGCATTCGCCGGCGCCGTGATTGGCGCAATCATCGGCGAAGTCGCTGCGTATCGGCTCCCCGTCAATCCCGCTGCGGCAATTGCATGCGGAGCTCTCTCGTTTGCTCTTGTCGGGGTACTTGCTTCTGCAACGGCACTCGCTGCATCGGGTCGACGACTTCGTTGGTGGCCCGCCAACATCCTTGCTGCCGTCCTCATCGCGTGGTCTGCGCTCGATGTTTTGGGCAAGCGGACAACCTCGCCCTTCACGCTCTTGGCCGACATTGCATTCTGGCCAATCACCTTCCAAGCGTTCGCTCTCATCAGCATCGCGGTCGTAGCGGTAGTTGTTTGGTTAGGACTTTCCCGGATTGGCGATCTCTCGATTGAGCATGCATTGCGCCGCGCCGGACTC
>JBIIVE010000119.1:0-4884 GCA_044339605.1 Acidimicrobiales bacterium | reverse complement strand
ACACAGACAGCAGGTATTCCTGCAGCCTCAAGATCGAGTGCATCACGCATGCTCCGCGTACTGCAGCTTCCGCAACCACCAAACCCTGTTACTGCGACGGTGGCATTGGCAAGAAGTTCCGCCCACTGTTCGGGCTGCGGAGGAACAGCAACAGAGTGCTTCACGACTTTGCAAACCCCAGCCAGACCGTCCGCGTCTGTTAACGCAGAAGCAATCGCATCGAACATCGCTTCGGAATCACCGAGACCATTCGCGACTACCCCGAGGACTTGCCCCTTCAGTGTTTCTGGACGTAAAGCGAGAGGGAACTCCTCACCGCTTCCAAAACCCGTCGTTGGATCGAGCGTCACGATGGTCATGGCACAACCTCCCCCATGAAAAAGAAACTTTCCCAACGGTAGTTCTTGCCTAGCCATCGGCGCTGAAAATCCCTAGCTGAACCGCATCCGATACACCGTCGGGTGGCGCTCCAAGTCATTCAATTGAGAAGTAATTTTCGCAGCGGCCGGCGGCACGAGTAACTACCTCATCTCGTCTTCCCTACGATCAATGGCGTTGGCTTGGGTCGAGCACCACCCACCTACTCGTCTCCAAACCCGTTTCCAGACATGTGATCCCGAACGGGGTGTCCTCACCATTTCGCCGCTTCTTCGGTGCCATTTTTCTCTCCAGTGACGTCGCCCCACTGGGAAATCACACAGACGGCCACCACTCCACGACGAACGACGGGGTGGGGGGCAACTTGGGGGGCAACGCAAGGCTGCACTCCAAAACATCAGCAATGACGTACCAGCAGGATTCCCAGTGTTTTGGGTACTTCTGGCGACGTCTGAACACCTACGTAGAGCCTCGGTCTGACTACGGATCAGAAGGTTGGGGGTTCGAGTCCCTCCGAGCGCGCTTTACAGATTCCTCGCCGAAACGAACATGATTGACCTTGTCTGACCCGCCTCGGGGATTACGACAGCCCCACGAGCCAGAAAACTGCTCCGACCAAGGCAAAGAATCCAATAAAGGCGAGGACTGCCAATACCGGTCGTCCCTTGAATTTCGGATCGATGCGATCCCGCAACACGTTGTAGAGAGCAAAAATCGCGGCAAAAATCACGAAGGTAATGAAGAAATTCAACATCGGTAGAGGCTACTCCCGGCCAGGTGGGCGTTGGAGATCAGAACCATCGAGTCGGTGTCGATAGTTGCTGCCGTCCATGGTTTCGCCAGGAGTAGCGCGCACAACAACAATCACCGCCCCCTTCACCCAGCAAACGCCTCAGACCCCAGATCCGCAGCTCCGCTTTCGATTCCGTCGCAGATCACGCGCGCGACAACCGCTGGCTCTAACCCCTCGCCCATCTTTGGAGCGGTGCCTGCAATTGCTCGGCCGGCAAGCCCGGTTTCGGTATGTGGTGGTCGAGCATCAATCACTCGCACGCCTTTGCGTCGTGCTTCACGCGCCAACCCTTCGTCGAACGCGCGCAGTGCGGCTTTCGACGCGCCGTAGGCAACCATGCCGGGCAGGTTCTGTTCGGCAATAACACCGGAAATGTTCACGATCACACCGCCGGTGGAAAGTGTGTTCATCGCTTCGGTGGCAATCATGATGGGAATGAACGTGTTGGTCATGAACAGGTCTTCCATCACGTCGGTCGACAGCGTCGCGACGTCGCCAAAGGCCACGACCCCAACGGCGTTGATGACAACGTCGAGCTTTCCGTGATGTTCCACCGCAGTTCGCATGGCCGTGGCGCACGCATCGGGCGATCGCAGATCAAGCGCAACCAGTGGGCCCGCCACCGTCAGTTGATCGAGCCGTTGCTGCTCGCGCCCCACCAGGGTGAGGGCGGCACCTCGTGCGGCAAGTTCCTCGCCAAGCGCCCGGCCCAGTCCCCCAGAGGCGCCAAGCAACAGAACCGATGCACCGTTGAGCGTTGTCGTTGTCATGGCCCGAGTTCTACCGCATCAAGCGTCGATTACACGGACTCAGCGCCGGACGCGATCTTCCGCGCACCTTGAACCACCGGCACATCATCCCTCTAGGACTACAGCAGTTCCGTAGGCGACGATCTCCACAATTCCGTCGGCGATATCGCTCGAGTCGAATCGCACACCAGTCACCGCGTTGGCGCCCATCGCAACTGCGTGATCGACCATGCGCTCAACCGCTTCGCGCCGGCCCTCTTCGAGAGTTGAGGAGTACTCAGTGATGTTGCCCTTCTTCAAGGACTTCACACCACCAACCACGCCGCGGGCGAATCCCATAGAACGGGCGATGACGCCGAAACATGGTCCGAGCACGTTGCCGGCGTGACCATTGATCTCAAACGTGGTGCTCACCGGAATGGCGAGCGGTGTGATTGGTGCGATGTCATCAGCCATTGTTTGTCTCCATCGGTTCGCTCTTGAATGTGTGGTCCAAGCGTAACTCGGTGCCTCGGCAGAGAACGCCGATTCCCGGCGGAGATCAGCCCTCTTCGAGACCCAAAATCTCTGGAAGCTCAGACGAGATCGAAGACAGGTACACCACCATCTTGTAGATGATGAATGCATTTTCGGGCGTAACGCGTGCGGATGACGGACCAAAGAACGAACGGGCAAGAATGACTGCATACAGCAACGCAAGGAGTGCTTCGCGAATCGCTGGGGGCGTTTCAGAATCCAGGCCAAATCGAGTATCGAACTCCTGCACAATCTCGGGCGACGGCTGCATCTCTTTGAGTCGTCCATTGTCGACAGCCGAAAGAATGAGGAATGCGAGCAAGTCTGATCGCAGTTTCAATTCCTCGTTCATGTGATTGCTGAAGTCTTGGGGCAGCGCTTTCGACCGTTCGAGGGAACGACGGTTGAGCTCCTCAAGCGTGGCGATGAATAACCCCAGTTCGCTACCGAACTGACGGGTGATTGCCCGGCGGTCAAGGCCTGCGCGCTCTTCGATTTTGCGGGTCGAAAGCTCCGTCACCGGGATCTCTCGCAGAAGGCTGATGGTCGCTTCGATCATCACCGCTTTGGCCTGTGGGGCCGCGACTCGGGCCCTTCTCTCTCCACTCACGAGGAGCACCTACGGAACCTAGAGAGGGGGTGTTGTGCTCCCGGCCGCGCCCCGACTCTGCCCCTACAGAAGAAGTGTCGAAATTAGACCCTGCACAGGCCCCATAGGCCTTTCCCCTGTGCAAAGGTCGCCAGGTGTATTTCAACTGGCTGACTCCAAAAGCGCAGGCACAAACCGCCGGCGGCAAGGGCATGGGGGCCTACGTCCTTGAGCCCATCGAAGCGGGCGAAACCGTCGCTGCGTTCGGTGGCTGGCTAGCCGATGAGGGCCAATTGCGTTCACTCCCCGCTGAACGGATCTCACGCACGATGCAGGTTGATGAACACCTTTATTTAGTGTCGGGTGAAACTGGCGATCCGGGCGACTATGTCAATCACTCGTGCATGCCCAACTGTGGTTTGGCCGGAAACATGCTTGTCGTCGCAATGCGCGACGTCGCAATCGGCGAAGAGCTGTGCTTCGACTACGCCATGAGCGATGGCGGCGACTACGACGAATTCGAGTGCCTCTGCGGCTCGGTCGAATGCCGCGGCGTGGTCACCGGACGCGATTGGCAGCTGCCGGAACTGCAAACTCGTTACGCCGGTTGGTTCTCGCCCTACTTGGCCAAAAAGATTGCTCGCCAGAGCCAGCCGTTCTGAGGCTGGTTTACGAACCCGTTCAACAGGTCCGGTGGCAGTGGCGCTCGTCTACGCCTGATCAGGCCATGTGTGCGAGGTTCGGTGCACGCATCCACCTGCCTGCTGTCCTTGGTGCATACCCCTGAGTCGGCTCCAAATGAAAGAAGGTGCCCCGCCATAGCGGGACACCTTCTCATCAAACTCGGCAACGTGGAAGTTACCCAGTGTGTACCGGAACCATGACCGGAGCCGTCGGAGCCGGAGTCCCCGGAGCAACCGTGGTCGTTGTCGTCGGAGCAGGGTCGTTCGGAGTCGGAGCAACCGTGGTCGTTGTCGTCGGAGCAGGGTCGTTCGGAGTCGGAGCAACCGTGGTCGTTGTCGTCGGAGCAGCCGTGGTTGTCGTAGTCGGAGCAGCCGTGGTTGTCGTAGTCGGAGCAGCCGTGGTTGTCGTCGTCGGAGCAGCCGTGGTTGTCGTCGTCTGATCCGGAGCCGAAACGATCCAATCAACCTGCGCATTGTCCGTGTTGGTCGGATCGTTTGTAATCGTGATCTGCTGACTCCAGTACGACTTCAATTGGGTAGCACTGGCTACACCAAGTGTGCACGCCACCCCAATCTTGTATGTCCCGTTTGGAATATCACCCGGTGCAAACACCTGGAAGTTGAAATTGGGGATACCCGAGATGCCACCAGTGGTCGCGGGGGCCACGGCAATATCCGGAAGTTCTGAAACAACCGGGGAACCGTTGGTGTCAAACAATGGAGCTCGGAACTCAGCACCGACGGGGGTCGGGCCTTGGCTGCCGAACGTCAACGTTGCGTCGATGTCAGCCGCAGCAGGAATCATGAATGTCTGCCACCGATATCCAGCATTTCCATCACCTGGGCACGATGCACTTCCACCCAGATTGATCGTGAAGTTCGTTGCACCTGTACCTGAGGACTGCGTCAACGTTGCCGTGCCGTTGTTCGTCGCACCTGAAGCAGGGCTGGTGAACATGAGCGGCAGGAACGTTGCACCCAGGATGATTGATGCAATCCCAGCAATCGCTTTTTTCTTCGATGAATTCATTTGTGACCCTTACTTGATTCCCGTGAGGAGCGAACCGGTCAGAGTGATCGATCCACATGTCCCGATCGTGGAGAAACCAAAGGCATTGACAGTTTCTTGGCCCGCAGCGGAGCACACTGCCGAAGTTCCACCGACAAAGAGTGTCT
>JBIIVE010000118.1:0-4898 GCA_044339605.1 Acidimicrobiales bacterium | reverse complement strand
GGAATGATCACCACGCGGCGACGAGGTTCGTCGCCTTCAGAAATCGTCGACACGCCCTCAAGGGCATTCACGGTGTCATGCACGACCTTGCGGTCGGCCGAACCCATGGGCTCAAGTGCCTTCTGTACGCCAGAGGAGCGGACTTCCTCGGCCACGCCCTGGGTGAAGCGCTCAAGCGCCTCACGGCGGCGTTGGCGGTAGCCAGCCACATCAAGACGAACTCGGCCCGCAGCGGTGCCAGAAACCTTGCGGTGGATGACGGTGCGGGAGAGTTCCTGGATAGCGGTAAGGGTGTTGCCCTTGGGCCCAACCAGGATTCCGAGGTCACGTCCCTCGACGCGAACTTCGCTGGTGTCGTCATCGATCGACACCGCTTCCACGCGGCCTTCGAGGTCAAATGCATCGACGAGGCCATCAAGGAACTCGGTAACGATGCGAGTGTGTTCAGCAAGATCGACATCAACGGTTTCAGTCACGGTGGTGTTTTCCTTCTCGGTGGGCGCAGCCTTCTGAGCGCCACGGCGGCGATCAGGGCGTTTGCCATTGGATGCTGGTGCTGCCGGAGTTTCGTCAGCGGCGGGGGTTGCGGGCCGCTGCGACTGCTTGCGTCCGCCACCGTTGCCACTGCCCTTCTTGCGACGATCTCGTCGCTCAACCTTCGGTCGGGGACTGGTCGGGGCGATACGAGCGCGAACTCGAGCCTGACCCTTCATCTTCCCAAACAGACCCCGAGATGGTTCTTCGAGGATTTCAAATTCGGCATCGACCGTATCGACGCCCAATTGATCAAGTGCCGCATCTTTCGCTTCTTCAACGGTGCGGCCGGTGATTTCCACCCACTCCATGTGGTGCTACCTCTTCTTTTTGCGCACCCGAGGTTGCAACGGCTGCGACGGTGATCCATCGCTGGCGTCGGTCGAGGGGGTCGACGGTGTCGACGCATCGCGATCGGAACCCGTATCGGGTCCTCTGGAAGAATCGCTGCCCTTGGTGTCTCGGGAACTGGTGGTGGTGCGACCGGTGGTCCGGCCGCCCTTGGAGGCGCCAGCTTTGGCTGGTGCCTTCGTCGAGCCCTTTGCAGCGCCACCCTTTGCACCGGCATTTTTCGCCGGGCGTGAGGTCGCGCTGATCGACTTCGACTTTGACTTTTTTGCCTTCGGGGCAGCCTTGGGCTGCACACCGAAACCAAACAGATGCGTCCAGGACTTGGTGCCGTCGGGGGCACTGATGCCATAGATGCTCTTCGAGATGAATGCCTGCTGACCGATTCGGTAGATATTCGACACCGCGAAGTACAGGACAAGGCCTGCAGGCAGACCAAACGAAATCACCGGCAAGAAGAACGGCATGATCTTCATGATCATCTGCTGCTGGCTATTGGTCTGCGCTCCAGTTGTACGCCCTTGAATCTGGCGTTGCTGGATGAAGCCCGTGATTGCAACGATCACAATCAGAACCAGGAATGGCAGTGCATGCGCAATGCCCTGGTTCATTGCTTTGCTCGCACTCTCCGAAAGATCAAGGCCAAAGGCCTCCATCTGATAGGAGCTTGAGAGATCTTGGTACATCTTCGTCGAAGGGTTGATCCAGTTGGGATCGAACACACGTTCGAATGCTGGGGCTTTCGTCGGTGTTTCGCCGAGACCGAACTGGCTCGACACCCACCCAGCGTTGGCACCGAGGTCATTGGCTCGGCGCGTAAGACCGCTCAGTACTTGGTACAGCACAAGGAAAACGGGCATCTGCACCAGGAGTGGCAAGCAGCCACCCAGAGGATTGATGCTGTTTTCCTTATAAAACTTCAGAAGTTCTTCATTGAGCTTCGTTCGGTCGTCTTTGTACCGGGTCTGAATCTTCTTCATTTCCGGCTGCAACTGCTGCATCACCATCATCGACCGCGTGCCCTTGAGGGTCAGCGGCGTCACGATGATCATCACGACCAACGTCAGCAGGATGATGGCGACGGCGTAGTTCCCGGTGATGTCGTAGAAGAACGCCAATACCGACGCGAAGGCTTTAAAAAACGCTTCCATTGACTAAGCGGCCTTCCTATCGGGAACGGGATCCCATCCGGATCCACCCCAAGGATGGCACCGGCCCAGTCGTCGAACGGACAACCAGGACCCCCGCACGAACCCGTGGACCTCGAGAGCTTCGAGGGCATAGGACGAACAGGAGGGGACATAACGGCAGGGCGAAACCCTGCCTGCGAACACCCATTGATAGCCGCGCACACCCCGTGCCGTCAGACGCGCAGGAAGGGAAAGGCGACGCGCCGGGTCAGTCGCGGGCAAAGAATCGTGATTGTGCTGACAGACCCCACTCATCGGGAGCTCCCGACGAGGCGCTCGAGGCAGCTATCGACGTCTCGCAAGAGGACCTCGCGCTCGGCGGTCGCTGCACTGGGCTGGATTGCAAAAAGCCAAGCGCCGGAGGGGAATCGGCTGGGATCCTGGGCTCGAACCTCGCTCAGATAGGCGCGCACCTGGCGGCGCAAGCGATTGCGCACCACCGCAGTTCCGACAGCGCGGGACGCTGCGAACGCGACACGAGGCGGCTCGTCGCCGGTCGGTGGAGATGGAGCCAACATGGTCACCGACACGGTGCCACTACGGACCCGACGGCCGCGGCGCCGCAGTTCTTGGAACGTGCGGCGGTCACGAACTCGCCAGATCAGGCCGACAGACGTCGACGGCCCTTGAGCCGGCGCGACCGCAGAACATTGCGTCCGGCGCGAGTGGACATGCGGGAACGGAAGCCATGCTTCTTCGCCCGGCGGCGGACATTGGGCTGGAACGTACGTTTCACGAGGGGCCTCCGCGATCTACTGAACCCAGAAGGGGTCCACAGATCGTTGCTTCATAGACAACGGTTGTGGTGTGGAAACGGGCCCGGCCTGACGCGTGCGCAAGGAGCCCGACACCTGTTCGGGTGACAACGCTAGAGCGTGAAGGCCCGGTGCGGCAACACCGGCGAGGTGCTACGGTCCCGCGCCCGTCCACAGGGCCTCGACACCGGCGCTCTTGAGCGGGGCATGCCTGTGCAGAACCGTGGCGAACCACTCCGTGTGGACAGACGTCGGGTTTTCCACAAGTGTGAGCGATGTTGTGGAACCAAACCCATTGTCAGGGGCCTTCGTGCAGGTGGACCAAGCCGAACAGTTGTGGATGAAGTGCACGGTGGCGCTGCGCGAGCAGGTGTCCGAGGCCGTGTGGCTCACAACGTTTTCAATGGTGACCCCGCTTGATCTTCAGGGCACGGCTCTTTCCGTCGCTGTCCCAAGTTCGGTAGTGAAGGAACGGATCGAAACCCGCTATCTGACCCTGGTGAATGGCGCCTTGACCGATATCGGCCAAAGTAGCGTCCGCCTCTCCATTGAAGTCCAGACCGACGTCGCTCCGGCCTCGTCAAACTTCTCCCCAGCCCGGTCCACAGGATTTTCCGGGGATGTCCCCAACGATGCGGACAATCTGTTGACAACTCCCCCGAATCTGGGGACAACCCCTGCTCCAGAGCAGGAACTGGGTCTGCCCGTCAATCCTCGGTACACCTTCGACGCCTTCGTTACCGGCACTTCGAATCGATTCGCCCATGCCGCCGCGCTGAGCGTGGCCGAGACACCGGCCAAGTCCTACAACCCACTCTTTATCTATGGCGACGCTGGGCTCGGCAAAACCCACCTTCTCCAGGCCATTGCCAATTACGTCCGCGAGATCTACCCCGGCCATCAGGTTCGCTACGTCTCGACCGAACAGTTCCTGAACCAATACGTCGATGCGATCCGTCAGAACACCATGCCGGAGTTTAAGAAGCGCTACCGCGAAATCGACGTGCTGCTTCTCGATGACATCCAAATCATCGAGGGCAAAGAGGGCCTCCAGGAAGAGCTCTTCCACACCTTCGAGTCCCTCTATCAGGCGAATGCCCAGATCGTGCTTTCTTCCGATCGCCCGCCCGATGCCATTTCCACCCTCGAAGATCGCCTGCGAAGCCGCTTCAAAATGGGGCTCATCACCGAGATCAACCCTCCGGAACTCGAAACCCGTCTCGCGATTCTTCGCAAGAAGGCCGAGCGCGAACCCATCGCTCCGCCGGCCGATGTCCTCGAATTCATTGCCTCGAATATCACCAACAACATCCGTGAACTCGAAGGCGCCCTCATCCGTGTTTGCGCCTTTGCCAGCCTCACCGGCAACCCGCTCACAGTGGAATTGGCCGAAGGTGTCCTCAGCGACATCCTCACCAACACCCAGCCTCGCCCAATTACACCGGCGCTCATTCTCGAGAAGACCTCAGAAATGTTTGATTTCACGATCGATGAAATCCGAGGCCAAAGCCGGCGCCGACCACTGGTGACCGCTCGCCAGATCGGCATGTATGTCATGCGAGAAATGACCGACCTCAGCTATCCGGCCATTGCTCGTGATTTCGGCGGCAGAGACCACACCACAGTCATTCACGCCGTCGAGAAAATCAGTGGCCTTATGAAAGAACGTCGACAGATTTACGACCAGGTCACTGAGCTCACCCAACGAATCCGGAACAGTTGACGCCCGTGACCCTCAACTTCGACTTGACCCGAACACCCGCGCGTAGTTTCGAACGCTCGCGCGGTGGACAACCCGGTGGACCAAGGCGCGCGCGGTACTGCATGAAAAGTGGACGACCAGTAGGTGATCCCCCGCGCTGTCACTCCGACCGTTCAAACTGTGGATCACTGTGGATGACACAGGGACAACAAAACTGCCGCCACGCTGGGTCTTTGGCAGTTTGTCCACAATCCACAACCCTTATTACAACTACTACCTATTTCTCATTCTTTTTTACAACTACAACAAGCACCACCGTCTGTCAGGAAAGTGAGCCGACGTGAAGTTCCGTTGTGAGCGAGATCCACT
>JBIIVE010000043.1:0-17435 GCA_044339605.1 Acidimicrobiales bacterium | reverse complement strand
TGTTCTCGACCTGCAAACTCCTCGCGGCGAGATCCTTTGGGCTCGTCACGCCGACGGCACACCGTGGTCATTCGCTCTGCTCACCGGTTCCTCGAGCATCTGCCACAGCCTTCGTTGCGCAATCGCGATCGCGGAACTTCTTGGCCACGAACGTCCCGATTGGGAATTGAGCGCAGCACGCTTGGCTCATGTCATCCGGCAGCACTGCCTCGGCAAGGCTCCCGATGCATTCGCCCCCAAAGCGCGCTGGGCGATGGACTGGTATTACCCCGTTCTTGGCGGCGTCCTCACTCGCACGGAATCTCGCGCTCGCCTTGATGCTCGTCGAGACACCTTTGTTGTCGAAGGCCGCGGCGTTCGTTGCGTCAGCGACCGACCCTGGATCACCGCAGCCGAAACCTGCGAATGCCTTATCGCCGAGTTATCAGTCGGCAACCGTGAACAAGCGTTGCAACTGTTTTCGTGGGCTCAGCAACTTCGGTGCGAAGACGGCCACTACTGGACCGGCATTGTGTTCCCCGACGAGGTGCACTTCCCCGCCGATGAACGCACGACCTACACCGATGCGGCAATCATCCTTGCGGCCGATGCTCTCAGCCGCACCTCTCCCGCGTCGGGTTTGTTCATCGACCACGAAGCGCTTCCGCCGTTGGTTGAAATCGATACCGACGATTCAATCAGCGACCGAGCCGACTAATCGCTTTCAACTACTGCGAACTTAGTTGCGGCGCAGTACCCGCAATGATCCTGTCGCTGAGACATCGGTGAACTCACCAGACTCGATCGCACGGCAGTAGATCTCATATGGCGGACGACCGCCATCGGCGGGGTCGGGGAAGACATCGTGGATTGCCAGAATTCCGCCGCCTTCGATCCAGGGAGTCCAGAGTTCAAAATCGCGATGCGCCGGCTCGGAACCGTGCCCTCCGTCGATAAACAAGAACGACAGTGGGATCGCCCATCTTGATCCGACAGTCGGCGAATCGCCCACAAGTGCAACGACGGTTCCTTCAAGACCTGCATCGAAAATTGTGCGACGGAATCGCGGCAACGTATCGATCACACCAACTTCCGGGTCGACCAGATCGGGCTCGTGCCATTCCCACCCGGGCTGGTTTTCTTCTGAACCGCGATGATGGTCGAGCGCAAAAAGGATGGTGTTGCGCTCTTTCGCTGCCGACCCGAGATAGATCCCTGACTTGCCGCAATAGCTGCCAATCTCAAGCATCGGAGCGGCGCTATCGGAAACAAGAAGCGCAGCTTCGTGAAGCGCTACGCCTTCGTCGGCGGGCATAAAGCCACGGGCTGCTTCGGCAGAAGCCCTCATTGATGAATCCATCATTCAGTCCTCGTCGGGAGTGTCATCTTCGAAGACTTCAATGTGGAACAACTTATCGAGTACGAAGAAACGGATAACCCAAAGAACGCCGAACGAGAGCAACTGAACAACGTTGATAACCAACTTGGTATCGGTATAGCGATGAACCACCCAAATAGCGACTGTCGAAAGAAGCAAACCAGCAACCGTAAAGAGCCAGAACGGAAGTACTTCTTTCTTCCAATGGCTCTTGCCGCGCTTTCCCCACACCCACGCGCGATTCATGTAATAAGCCGGAACCGCAGAAATGCAAACGGCAACGACGTTCGCCCAGCTTGGGCGCATGACACCCTGCAGAGTCAGCAGCAGGCTTTGTCCAACGATGACATTGACGACGGCTACGAGGGCATAGCGAAGCCCGCGAGTCCGGATTGAGAAAACAATCTTTCCGAGTACCCCGAAGGTTTCAGGAAGTGGCGTCACCGTATGCGACGACGCGGGGAACTCCTGATTGATTTCGTGGCCCATCAGGGGGCGCTCCTCGCGTTCGACTCGGACCGAACCACCCTAGTTGCCACCTGCGGTGGCCCTGATCCGATCGTTGTCGCCAGAATCACCCAAATCAGAGAGCGTTTGCTCGAACGATGCTGCTCAACCATTCGCCGCTTGGCTTCACTGTGCGTCGTTGAGTTGCGCGATCTACTTCGATGATCCCGAAACGGGGCCGATAACCAAACGCCCATTCAAAATTATCCATGAGGCTCCAATAGGTGTAGCCCTGCACATCGATGCCATCGGCGATGCACGACAGGACGCCTTCGAGCGCGCGCTGCACATATTCGATGCGCTGCGGATCATCATTCGTGCCGATTCCGTTTTCGGTCACGAGTAACGGAACCGAACCCCCGGTGTAGTCCCACGCACGCCGCAAACACGCGCCCAGCGATTCGGGCCAGAACTCGTAGCCCATCGGAAGAGTTGGAACACCCTCTTCGCCACCGAGCACGCTTTTCGCACCAACTCGCGTGCGGCTATAGACCTGCACACCAAGAAAGTCATCCTTGCCAACGATGTCGAGAAACTGATCTTCGGAAACCGCACGAACGTGATCACGCCGAGCAATTGCGTCGACATCGTCGGGTGGAACGGCCTGGTAGTCGGCCATCGACAATGTGAGCCCCACTGGGAAATCTCCGGGGCCACCCTTGAGTACGGGGACGACTCGCCGATGAGCGTCGATGAAGTTTGCGTTTGCTGCTTCGAACTGTGCGTCGTCAGTTGCTCCGGGCGGAAACATGCCCATCTGATATCCAACAAAGGAAACGATGTTGGGTTCGTTAATCGTGCAGGCCGTACCGATGAGGTCACCGAGATGATTCACGGATTTTTCCGCGAAACGAAGGAACCGATCAACGGTCGAGGCAGTGTGCCATCCGCCTTCAGCAGCAACCCATCGTGGAGTTGTGAAGTGATGGAACGTCACCACTGGTTCAATGTCGTGCGCGTGGCATGACGCAAGCACACGTCGGTAATGGTCCAGAGCCGCACGAGAGAATTCACCAGGCTCAGGTTCGATGCGCGACCACTCAATCGAGAATCGATAGTTGTCGAACCCAAGCGCGGCGCACAGAGCGATATCGGAGTCGTAGCGATTCAGTTGATCGCACGCGTCTCCGCTTGGTTCTTCGCACAGCGTGTTCGGCGCGTGTTCCCATGCCCACCAATCGTTGTTCCAGTTACCGCCCTCGACCTGATGTGCGGCGGTTGCGGTGCCCCAACGGAAACCTTGTGGAAAGTTCGTAGCCATTCGCGGACCCTACCGGCACCGCCAGCACAGATGCGGGAAGAACGCCTACAAATCTCCTGCCAATGTGGGAGATTAGGAGGGTGACTCAGGCCGCAGTAGACGCACTTCTCACCCTCCTCGATCTCGAGCCCATCGAAGTCAATATGTTCCGCGGCATCAGTCCCCCGTCGGAACAACAGCGAGTCTTCGGTGGCCAGGTCGCCGGTCAGGCGCTCATCGCTGCGGCGCGCACAGTAGAGCCAGAGACTCGCGTGCATTCGCTGCATGCCTACTTCCTCCGTCCCGGTGATTCCCGGGTTCCAATCCTCTACGAGGTCCAGCGGATCCGCGACGGCCTCTCATTCACCACCCGCCGCGTCACTGCCATCCAGCACGGCCGGGCCATATTCAGTCTTTCAGCTTCCTTCCAGGTTCCCGAGGACGGCTTCGACCACTCCGCGACGATGCCCGAGGTTCCCGCCCCCGAGACGCTCCCCACTGTTCAAGAGCGATGGGCGGAATTCGCAGCGGAATATGACGACCACCGGTTTGAGATGGATCTGCCCTTCGACCTTCGCAACTGCGACTGGTCCCCTGAAGATCGCAATCGCGAGTTGCCGCCCTACCAGCGTGTCTGGATGAAGGCCACGGGCACGCTGCCCGACGACCCGGTGCTGCACACCTGCGCACTCACCTATGCGTCCGACATGACACTTCTCGACACTGCCCTGCTGCCGCACGCGCTCGGTCCCATCGACAACGTCTTCATGGCCAGCCTCGATCACGCCATGTGGTTTCACCGTCCCTTCCGGGCCGATGAATGGTTGCTCTACGCGCAGGAAACACCCAGTGCCGCAAGCGGTCGAGCTTTTGCTACTGGCTCAGTGTTCACCAGCGAAGGCAAGCTCGCCGTCACCGTGGTGCAGGAAGGCCTCATCCGCCCGCCTCGCTGAAAGTGGCCCGAATGTGCGGCTGACAACCATGGACCGAGTCGGGTCGGTAGCCTCGGTCCGCCATGGCCCACCACCGCGACACCCGCCGATCGACCGCCGGACTTGCGTTCCGAGCTCTCGCCGGCATTCTCGCTCTGGCCCTTGGCAGCACCCTCATTGCCTGCAGTAGCGCCACGACATCTTCCTCTAGTTCGACCACGGCTGCGCCGACGCCCACAACTGCAGTCGACACTGGCACCGGCCCGACATCAATCACGAAGTCGTTGCGCGCAGCCGAAGTAGCGGGCGGATTCGACGACGCAACCAACATCGTGTCTCGTCCAATGCGCAATCAACTTTGGGTCACGCAACGATCAGGTGCAGTCAGAGCCATCGAGATTCAAACAGCATGGAATCTTGAACTCGGCCAAACCCAACGAAAAGGTTTCAGGACCTATCCCGGTGCCGTCATCGATATTTCCGCCGAAGTATCAACCGGTGGCGAGCGCGGCCTTCTCGGCATCGCGTTCTCTACCGATGCCCGGACACTCTTCCTTAGCTACGTGAACAAGGAGGGTGAAATCGTCATCGCGTCATGGGCCGTGACTGACCCGACTCCCCCTCCGACCACTCTCCCGGCCCCGCCAGCCCCCGCGCCAACCGTCCCTGGCGCACCACCAACATCAACCACGGTGGCTCCATCGACTTCATCGACCTCAACAACGCTTCCCATTCTTCCGGCACCCGTCGTTGACCCCTCCTCAAAGCGAACTCTCCTCACGATCGCCCATGAAGGATCAACCAACTACGCAGGGCAACTCACACTCGGTCGCGATGGATTCCTTTATATAGGTGTCGGCGATATCGCCAATGGCGCTGCAGAGCAAACGGCACAGAACCCCGAGTCGTTGCTCGGAAAGATTCTGCGCATTGATCCAGCGGGCGCAACCGCGACCGACCCCTACGCCATACCACCCGGCAACCCCTTCGCTGATGGTGGCGGTGCCCCTCAGATTTGGACTCTGGGAGCGCAGAACCCGCTGCGCTTTAGTTTCGACCGATCGAACGGAAACATGTGGGTCGCCGATGCCGGGCGCGTGCAATTCGGAGAAATTGATTATCTCCCCGTGTCCGCAGGTGCCGGCGCTGGCGCCAACTTGGGTTGGCCCTTTATGGATGGAAAAGAAGCCGGTCCTTCCGCTGATCAGGCGCCTTCATCGGTCGTTACCCCAATCGGAGTCATACCGAACACGAGTGCCGATTGCCCCCTTATTGGTGGCTACGTCTACCGCGGTTCAGTGACCGAGATGCAGGGCGTCTACATCTATGGCGACTTCTGCACCGGCACCGTAAAAGGCCTCTTGCAGCGCAAGGGCAACGTCCTTGATGACAAAGCGATCGGCCCACAACTTGGTACAAATTCAATCGTGGCGTTTGCTGAAGACAACCAGGGCGAGCTTTACATCGTTACCGCAGGTGGATCGGTGCAACGATTGGCGGCGGCATGACCGACTCCAACACCGAAGCAACACAAAGCACAGAACCACCGAATCGAAGCAAATTCTTTGCGGGACGCACGCTGTCTGATGGCAAGACAATCGTGTGGTGGCGTGAAATTCTCATCATTGCCGCTGTCAATGTCGTCTACGAAACAGTCCGAAATCTTTCCGCCGGAAAACCCTCAAAGGCCTACTCCAACGCGCTCCTCATCATCGATTGGCAGCGCAACCTTGGCATTTGGCATGAACAAGCAATGCAGCAATTTGCGCTCGGCTTCACGCCCCTCATCGTGTTCGCCAACTACTTCTATGGTTCGATCTACATCATCGCAACGTTGTTCACTCTGATCTTTCTGTATTCGAAATTCCCAGATGACTACCCCTTGTTCCGAAACACCCTCATGGTTGGAACGCTGTGCGGACTTATCGGATTCGCACTCTTCCCGCTCATGCCACCTCGTCTCCTCGACGACACATTGCTTCTTCAAGGCACCAACGCAAACCTTTGGTTCGGATTCATTGACACGCTCGTTGAATACCCAACGTTTTGGTCATTCAATGACCCGGCCATGAAGACAATCTCGAATCAGTTCGCCGCAATGCCGTCGCTGCACTGCGGATGGGCATTCTGGACCTTCATTTCATTACTTCCACGAATGAAATCGTGGTGGTCAAAGACGCTTGTTGTCCTGTACCCGGTCCTCACCGTCTACGTCGTGGTAATCACTGCAAACCATTACGTACTCGACGCTGTGGCCGGCTTTGCACTGTTCACGTTTGCCTATTTTGTCGCTCGAAAATTCACGCGAGCCGGACGCGGAACACCGATTACAACTGCAAACTGATCGCGAGACGGTAGGCCTCAACATTGCGTTCAACGACGTCGGTCCAGTCGACTGGAGAGGGCGTCGTGCGGTTATGTTGCGCAATTCGTTCCCGCAGCGTTCGGTCGTTCACGATCCGCGTAAGTTCACGCGCCATTTCGGCATCATTTGCCGCTAGTAGTCCCTCTTGTTCATGTGCAACGAATTCACGTATGCCGGTCTGCGCTTTCGCTACAACCGGCAAGCCAGCGCAACGAGCTTCGAGTGCGGCGATACCGAATGACTCAAGGTTGGCCGGGGCCACAAACACGTCTGCTCGTGAATAGATCTCACGAATTTCCTCTCGAGTCCGACGCCCAACCAACGACACCGTGTTCGTGAGGCCATTCCCTCGGACATATTTCTCCATTTGTCCAAGTTCAGGACCATCCCCAATCACAATCAGCCGAACATCGATCGAGCGAGGTGTCCGATCACGCACGTCTTTGATCATTCGCAACAAATGCATCGGGCGTTTGCGCGGAGCTAGGCGCATTACCGATACCAGGGTCACAACCGATGGATCCCGCTCCGCTGGCGCAATCGACCAAGTGTCGTTCTCGATCCCATTTGGGAGCACCATGACCGTTGCATCCTTGGACGCAATACGCCGCACTGGTGCTACCGCGACCTCGCTTACCGCTGAAAGCACAACGGGCCACTGCCCCCACTTCGTCAATTTGTTGACCGCCCAGAAGAACGGAGTGGCATAACTCCAGATGCAATGCAATGTCACGACAACAGGGAGACCCGCACGTTGCGCGTCTCTCGCTCCTTTGTAGGCAAGCGGACTCACGACTCCACCATGGAAGTGCGCGACGTCAACGCGCTCCGATGCAAGAACATCGGCCACGCATCGAAATGCCCGCCGGGTAAACGGGATATCGAAAGGAAGCAAAGGAACGTCGATGCGATGGACTCGAACGCCATCGACCACATCAGGACCACCTGTCGTAGTGACTACCACGACCTCATGCCCGGCCCGTTGCAACTGTCGGGCAAGATCATGGACCTGCATCTCGATGCCCCCAAGACGCGGGACGTAACAATCGGAGATCAGAGCGATCTTCAGTCGTCCGGATTCGAATCCAGGGGTCTCATCGGTATGAGTCACTCAGCGTCACGGTAGTCCTCACCGTTGCCCTGTAAGAATGAAAAGATGCCAACCGGGTCGTTGATCGCCTTTCATGCCCATCCCGACGATGAGGCTCTTCTCGATTCGGGCACGCTGGCTCGGGCCGCACAGGCTGGCCACCGGGTTGTCTTGGTTCTTGCCACTCGTGGCGATGCCGGAGATGTTGGTGATGGCATCTTGGTCGCCGACGAAGGGCTTGCTCAGCGCAGGACGGCCGAGGCCGAGGCATCGGCGGCCGCTCTTGGCATCGCTCGCGTCGTATTTCTCGACTATCTCGACTCGGGCCACTCCCCCGATTCCGACGGGACATGGCCCCCAGGCACCTTCTGTGCCGCGCCGATCAACGAGGCCGCAGCCGCGCTCGCCAAAATTCTCGCCGAAGAAGGCGCTGCGCTACTCATTGCCGATGATCGCAACGGTGGGTACGGCCACCCCGATCACCAACAGGTCCACCGAGTCGCATGGGCAGCTGCGCAACTCGCTGACATTCCGTTCCTGCAGGCCACAATCGATCGCGAATTCCTTTCAGGTGGAATTGAGCTGGCAAAAGGTATGGGCTTCGAAGTACCGGAAGGATTCGTGCCCGCCGATCTGTCGTCTTGGTACACACCTGCTGCAGGGATCACTCACACCGTCGACGTCAGTTCCGTGCTCGACAAACGCAAAGCTTCGATGGCCGCACATGCCACCCAAGCAACCGGCGCCCCCGACACCGTTCGCACATTGTCGGTTTTTCTTGGGCTCCCAGACGACATCTTCGCTATCGCCTTCAGTACCGAGTGGTACGTCCTTTCGCAAACATCCGGCACCTCTGGAACATCGCTGCCTGAAGCCTTTGCCGATCTCTTTGTCTTTGTCGGTCAATGACCGACAAACCAAATGACGAACTCCCCGAGGTCCTTCAAGGCCTGAGCGAGGACGAAGCCACAGACGCATTCGCGGTCGTAAGCCACGAACTGCACAAGAAATCACGCACGCGGCGAATTGCTGAAGTCGGAATTTCACTCACGGTCGTCGTCCTCATCTTTGCCTTCGTCATTCCAAAAATCACGGGCTCCGATTACGCCGATGTCTGGACCGAAATGGGCAAGTTGTCGCCTCTCGAAATCGCCGCGCTCATCGCGCTTTGGTTTCTTGCGATGCTCGCCTACACCGGCGTACTCACCAACACGCTTCCTGGCCTAAAACGCATGCAAGCCCTGTGCGTGAACTTCGCCGGAAGCGCAGTTTCGAATTCGCTTCCCTTCGGCGGCGCCGTCGGCGTTGGCGCAACCTACGCGATCGACATGTCATGGGGTTTCACGCCACCGGCGATCACACTTTCGATCCTTGTGTCAGGGATTTGGAACATCTTCGTCAAATTAGCGATGCCCATTCTTGCGCTTGCTCTGCTTCTCATCTCTGGCGATGCGACCGACAAACTGGTGCTTCCAACGATTCTCGGCCTTGTCGCACTTATTGTTGCGGCAGTAGTTCTCGGTCTCATCATGCGCAGTGAACGACTGGCCGAACGTATCGGGCGCTTAGGGCAGTCAATCGTTCAGTGGTTCTGCACCGTCACACGCCGCCATCGCACACCAGATGTCGTCACGAGCGTTCTTGATTTCCGCCACCAAAGCATCGGTCTGGTTCGCGAACGCTGGGCATTCATCACGCTTTGGATCTTTCTTTTCAATCTCATTCAATTTCTGCTTCTGTTTGCGTGCATTCGCGCAATCGGAATCGACGGCATCACGCTTACCGAGGCATTCGCAGCATTCGCCTTTGCCCGGCTTCTCGAAACCATCCCCATCACGCCGAGCGGTGTTGGTTTCGTTGAAGTCGGAGCCGCGTCCGCACTCATTAGCTTCGGTGGCCCCGAGAACGCGTCGACCGCTGCGGTGTTTCTCTTCCGCGGCTTCGTCTATCTCCTCGAGATTCCCGTCGGAGCACTCGCTTGGGTTGTCTGGGCGTCGATGAGCCGATGGCGGCGTCCTGTTGGTTCAGTCACTCCCGCAGTGCAGCAGTAATCGCCTCGATCGATTCCGCGCGCTGAGTACCAGTACCCAAATGCCAGTCGGGAATCACCAGTTCATCGACCCCCGCGTCATGCCATTGCGCAGCAAGGTCTGCGAACTGCTTCGCCGTTCCCGCAAATGCTGCGCGACCACCCGCCGCGTCAATGAACGCGCGTGCCTCCGACTCCGAGTCAGTCAGACGCACCAACGCTTGTGTTGAACGACGAACAGTTGCCGGGTCGCGTCCGATCGCCTCACAAGATTGATCAAGTACTCCTGAGCGTTCGGAGAACACCGTCGGCATCGCCCACATGTTCCATTGATCGGCATGTCGAGCAACGAGCTGGAGCATTCGGTCACCCTTTCCGCCGATCAGCAACGGAAGTCGGGCCTGCAAAGGTTTGGGTTCGCACCACGCATTCGACAATTCGAAATAGCGACCTTTGAAATCGGTCTCTGATTGTTCGAACAGAGACCGCACCACCGTGCAGTACTCGTCCAGACGATCGATTCGCTCCCCGGGCGGTCCCAGTTGAATCCCGTACTGAGCGTGTTCATTGAGCTGCCAGCCTGCGCCCAACCCGAGGGTCAGCCGCCCGCGCGAGATGTGATCAACCGTGGCTGCCCAGTTCGCCACCACCGCAGGGTGCCGGTAGGTGGCCGACATCACCAGTGGGGCCAGGCGCACCGAACGCGTCGCCACCGCAAGGGCCGACAGAACTGATGTGACCTCGAACCGGGGGTCGGATACGGCTCCGAACCCACCGCCGTCGGCCATGAAGTGGTCTTCGACCATGACCCCCTGCCATCCCAAGCGCTCAACCAGATCCACAGCCGCACAAAGATCAGGCCACGGCTGGCTTACGAGCGGCCACAAGGTCAGGTCCATCCGAACAGTCTCGTGCATTCTGAGGATGTGCGAGAGTGAGCCCATGGCTCATCTTTTCGACGAACGTTCCATCCTCCTCACCGACCGCGTCGCCATCGTGACCGGAGCAGCCGAGGGCATCGGTCGCGACACCGCCCTGCTCTTTGCTCGCTGCGGCGCGACCTTGGCGATCTGCGACCGGCAAGAAGAACTTCTTGCTGACGTCGCTGCGCAGATCGAGGCGCTTGGCCGCCCTGTGATCTCCGCAGTGCTCGATGTTCGCGACGCCGAAGCCGTCGACGCATTCGTCGAGAACATCGCTGCAACACACGGCCATATCGACGTGCTCGTCAACAATGCCGGCGGCACATTTGTTTCGCCATTCCTCGACGTGAGCCCAAAAGGCGAAGCTTCGCTCATTGCTGAAAACTTCACACAGGTCACTCATTTCATTCGCCGAGTTGCCCCACTCATGCCTGACGGCAGTTCCATCATCAACATCACCTCGATCGAAGCACATCAGGCCGGCCCCGGCTTCGGCATCTACGCGGCAATGAAGACCGCCTTGGAAAGTCTTTCGAAATCTCTCGCCCTTGAATTCGGCACTCGCCGTATTCGTGTGAATTCGATCTCGCCCGACGCTCAACCTTCCGAAGGTGACAAAGGCCTGCAGCAAACACTGGTCGAAAGCGATCCGGAATTTCTTCCCGCATTCCTTCCACCGCTTGGCTATCTCGGAACCACCGAAGACACTGCCGCCGCCGCACTCTTCCTTGCCTCAGATTTGTCTCGATTCATCACCGGAACCTCGATTCATGTCGACGGAGGAACATGGGCCGGTGGCGGATGGCATCGCCCTGACTCCACTCGCCCCGATCACTGGAGCAGTGAAGATGTCTGAACTCAGCAACCCTTGGGGCCTCGAGGGCCTTTCCGTTGTCGTGATGGGTGCAGGGGGCGGTGGCATCGGCACATCCATCAGTCGCTTTCTCGGTCACGCCGGTGCATCAGTTGTTGCCGTCGATATCGACGCCGAGAAGTTGAAGGTCTGCACCGACGCCCTTGCAGCCGACGGCACCAAGCACATCGGCCTCATTGCCGATGGTCGCGACAAAACAGCCGTTGCCGAAGTTGTCGACAAGGCCTGCGAACTCGCGCCGTTACGCGGTTCGGTGCAGGTTGCCGGCGGAATGTGGCCACCCCAGTGGGCACCGTTTGCTAGTGACGACCCAGCATTCGACGACGTCATGGCACTCAACTTTGGTTCGACCGTCAACACCGTTCGCGCCGTTGGTCGACGCCTCGTTGAGCAGGGCAATGGCGGAACGCTGTGCAACATCGCCACAACTTCGGCCCTCAATGGCATGCCCTACGGATCGGCCTACGCCGCGGCCAAAGCCGCAGTTCTGTCGCTTACTCGTTCACTCTCCATCGAATGGGGAAGCCGCAACATTCGCATCAACGCAGTCGCGCCCGGATCGATCGCTACACCAAAGAGCGCGTCAACCCGCAAGGTTGGCGACACCGATGGCAACGATCTCGATGTCATCCCCATGCGTCGACGCGGCACGAGCGACGACATCGCCAAGGGCGTGTTGTTCATGATGTCCGATATGTCGGCCTACGTCACCGGTCAGGTGCTGTGCGTCGACGGCGGAACCTCAGTGCGCCCCACCTATAACGACCACGAGGAACTTCCCGTGTTTGTGCACAACGAAGAACTACGCGCCCGACTCAAAGACTGGTAAATCGACCGCCGCTCACCACGAGCGTCTGGCCCGTGACATAGCGCGCTTCGTCGCTGCACAGAAATACCGAAGGCGGGCCAATATCGGTCTCGGGGTCGCCAAGGCGACCAAGCGGCACAAGTCCTTCGATGCGCTTGACGCGCTCGGGTTCAAGAACCTTCATGTTCTCAAGTGCAGGCGATATCGCCAATGGAGCAACGCTATTGACGCGAATGTGATCGGGCCCCCATTCGCGCGCAAGTGCACGAACAAATCCGCGTTGTGCCGCTTTCACTGCGCTGTAGAACGGCGCACGCTCTGAGCCTTCAATACCAGCGGGTGAACTCATAAGCAAATATGCGCCCTTCGATTTCTGAAGGTGCGGGTAGGCCTGAACTGCAAGGCGCCAGGTGGCGCGCACGGTTACCGACGAATGGTCTTCCCACTCATCAAGTGTCGTGTTCTCGAAGTCGGTTGCTTCACTTGAGCGCCCACTGACGGCGTTGTGCACCACCGCATCGAGACGACCGTAATCAGCCACCAATTGCGCAATTGCTGCAGCGCTTTGGGCGGCATCGGTGACATCACAACGCAAGATCACGGGCATGCCGCCTGCAGCTGCAACGTCTGCTGCGGTTTCCTCGGCTGCTTCTGGGCGACGCACACCAATTCCAACAATTGCGCCAGCTGCACCAAAGGCAGCGGAAACACCCCGGCCGACACCAGCGCCAGCACCGGTGACAAGAACAACTCGTCCGTCCATCAATCCCTGAAGTCCGCTCATGGCTGCATCACCGTTCCGCGATCGGCAACCAATAGTGCGCCGGTAATGGCAGCAGCTGCGGGCGTGGCCAACATGTCGAGAAGTCCAAGAACATCGTCAACGGCAGAACCTGGCGGCAACGCCGGTTGGCCAAGCACCGGTACTACCGGTACCGCAGCAGCACCTGCACCGCCATCAACGTCATCTCCGAGCATGAATGCAGCAAGTTCCACTTCGATTGTGTTCACGGTGATCGAACGGGCGCCCCAGCGACGAGCAACGGCTTTCGCCATCACTCGGATCGCCTCGACCGCAGTGCACAGCGGAACGAGATCGGCCACGCCGGTCGCCACCACTGTCGGAAGGATCAGGACAACACGGCCGCCATCGGCGATGACAGCGTGCACTTGTTGCAACACAACAAACGCAGCGCGCATCGAATATTCCGCCGCTTGATCCCATTGATCTTCTGTAAGCGACGTGATCGGCGCAGCGCGAAACCCAGACGGATCGATAGCGGCAAGTACGACGCGATCGACCGTTCCGGACCCCACAAGCGAACGAAGTGACTCGCTGACCGCCGCAACATCGGTGAGATCGAGTGAAGATTCGGTCTCGACCACCGCATCGCCTCGATCCCGAAGCCTTGTGGCAATCGATGTCCCGATACCTGAGCCTGTTGTGATGACAAGTGTTCGTGATGCTGTCGCCATAACGATCCTCCTGAGATCGAAACGCTAGTTCCCAACTTCTTCGAGCGAATCACTCCCTGCCGGTAGTCTCCATCGGTGGACAGGGGGAAGCAGCGACGGGTACTCGTCGCAACGATGCTCGGCGTTTTTGTCTCGGGCTGGCCCGCGGTCATTCTCGTTGCCGCACTTCCGGAAATCGGCGAAAATCTTGACGCGTCCACCTCGACGCTTTCGTGGGTGCTTTCGCTTCCAATGTTGGTGGGCGCGGTCATGCTTCCCACCTTTGGGCGACTGGGCGATCTCAAAGGTCAGCGGCGCGTCTTCCTCATCGGCCTCACCGTGTGCGGTGCTGCTGCAATCCTTACTGCACTTTCATGGAACGCCGCCTCGCTCATCATTTTTCGAACCATTAGCCAGACCGCCGGCTTTGCCACCGCCCCAACCGCAGTCGCGCTCATCATGGAAACCTTTCCACTCGACGCGCGCCCCAAGGCTCTCGGCATGTGGGCATTCGTTTCCGCTGCTGCACCGGCTCTTGGCCTGGCCTTCGGCGGCCCAATGGTCGAGGCCCTCAGTTGGCGCGGAGTATTCCTTGCGCAGGGGGTTCTGGCTCTCGCGTTTCTCCCGTTCTGCTTGCGATGGCTCAGCGAAACGCAACGTCGATCGAATATCGGCTTCGACGTCGCAGGCGGAATCACCCTCATGCTGGGAACAGGATCGATCCTGCTGTACCTCGATCGGGGCGGATCTTGGGGCTGGACGCAACCAATCCAATTGGCGCTACTCGTTGCCGCTCCGTCGCTCATTCTTTTGTTCATTCGCATCGAAAAGCGCGCCAAATTTCCCCTCCTCCCCACCGGACTGCTCGCCAATCCCGCCTATTCGATGCCCGCCATTTCTGAATTCTTTTCACAAGCCTCGAGTAATGCCGTCTTCTTCAGCGCTCCGCTCCTACTTCAACAACGGTTTGGTAAGTCGATTGCCGAAACGGCGTTCCTCATGCTTCCGTTGCCGCTTGGCATGTGCTTCGGCGCGATTCTCGGGGGCCGCGTCGCCGCGAAATTTGGCGAACGCCGTGGAGGGCTCATTGGCACCAGCTCAATGGCTCTTTCAATGCTGCTGTTCCTCGCCGGCTACAACACTGAATCAATGGGACTTGTCACCCTGGCTCTCATCATTCAGGGAATCGCCAACGGATTCGTTCGGCCAGCAGTCGCATCTGCTGGTGGCGCGGCACTGAGCCCTGAGTACTTCGGCGTCGGCATGGCCACATTGCGCATGATCGCGTTGCTCGGATCAACGATGGGCATCAGCATTGCGCTTGCGGCATCGGTCATCGGTGGCTTCAGAGCGATCTACATCACAACATTTGCCCTTGCCCTGATCTCGACAGCAACCATGACTCGGGTCGTCTCCCACAAGCGCTTTACTGGCACGCCCGAAGAACGCAAGGCTCAGGAACGCGAACTCTTGAAGGATATGGAAACCGAAGCCGGCCTCACCACACTGCCTGCTTTTGAAGGCTGACGATGACTGAATCAATCACCACCCCAAACGCCGTTCTCTATCTCGCAACATGGCTTCCAGCGCGCTTGCATGGGCAGTTCTCAGCCTGGTGCGACGATCACCATCGCGAACAACTCGTCCTGCCTGGATTCCGACGAGCACGACGTTTCGAGTGGGTCAGCGGTGGGCGCGACGATGATCCACCGCAGTACCTCACGATGTATGACCTCGACTCCCTTGCAGCACTCCATATCGAGGAATATGTCGAACACACGAAATCCTCAGGCGGCCTCCCTGATTTTCTTCGCGGACACATTCGAGTGCAGCGACGTGATTGCAACCTGATTGCAGCACTTCCCGCTTCTTGGTGGCCACCAACGCATACGCCGCTTCTCAATCTCTTCCAACTGAACGACGATGAGTTGGCCGTTGGCCTTCAGGAACACATTTCGAAGTTCACAGCAACGTCGGCAGCGCCAATTCCTGACTTCACCCTTCGAATTATCGATAGCGATGACGACGAACCGATCGTGTTAGTCGATCATGACGACGCGGCCACAATCCTCATCGACACGATCACAGCAGCAAGCGGATCGCTGCGTTCGTCGTGGCGCTGTGTTTTTGATGAACAGCCCAATGGTTCGTAATCGGCAGAGTGCTGTGGCCTTCTAGGATCACGGAATCGAAATCTTGATCATCTGCTCCGGTAATACCTGTCGGTCGCCAATGGCGATGGGCCTCCTTGCGCATCACCTCACACTTCGCGGCATGGAAGCACGTGTGCATTCGGCCGGAACTCTTGGTTGGGGCGGACCAGCAACCAACCACGCCGTCGAGACGCTCGCCGGTCGCGGCCTCGACCTTTCTGCACACGAAAGTCGCCGCATCAAGGGCGAAGATGTTGCCGAAGCTGATCTGATCATCGGTGTGACTCGTGATCATGTTCATGGCATCGTCATCCACGATCAGGCCGCGCTTGAACGCACCTTTGTTATGGGCGAGATCGTCCGGTTGGGCAACAAGGTTGGACCCCGCAAACCTGGGCAATCGGTTCGCGAGTGGTGCGCCACCGTTGCAGCACTACGACCCCCGAACCGACCTGCCGGAATTGCCGCCGACGACATCGCTGATCCAGTCGGCGAAGGTCTTGAGGTCTATGCCGCCACCGCAGACAAACTCGACAAACTCTGTGCCGCAACCGCTGCTCTCCTCGTCCCTGACGGAGCTCACGGGGAAGTGGTCGACATCGACCCGCTTATCGAGCGTTGATCATTTATCGAGCGCTGATCATTCGCCTCCCCTAGGATTTCAGAATGGGAAAATTCGCAAATAGCAAAGCGCTCGCGGGGGCCAGTTTCGGTGTCCTGAAGAGCGAAAAGAAGCTCGCCGCCATTCCTGCAGTCTCGGCACTCACCTGCGGAGTGATCGCGGTTGCCGTCGGTGGCGGGGTTGTTCTCACCGCCGATTTCATTGCCAATCCTGCACCCGGCCAAGACGATTTTTCTCTCACGCCTGTGTCATGGGTGATTGGCATCGTCGGATTGTTCATTATCGGTCTCGTTTCGCAGATGTTCGCTGCCACCCTGATCGCTGCAGCCAACGAACGGCTCAACGGTGGCAGCTACACCATGGGTCAGGCCTTTTCCAAGGCAACAACTCGCACGCCTTCCATTCTCGGTTGGTCGGCGATCAACTCGACAGTTGGTCTCGTTCTTCAAGCGATTCGCGACAAAGCCGGCTTTCTCGGCGACATTGCTGCTGGTCTTATCGGCGCAGCCTGGAACGTGGTGACGTGGCTTGTGCTTCCGATCATCATCATCGAGGGCATCGGGCCAATCGCTGCAATCAAGAAATCTGCAAATCTCTTGAAGACGACTTGGGGCGAGAACCTCTTCGCACAGGCCGGCATTGGCCTTATCGGATTCCTTTTAATGCTGCCGGGCATCTTGATCTTCGGCGGATTGAGCTTCGCTCTTCCCTTCGTCGGCATTCCGCTTCTGTTCATCTGGGTTGTCGTCATCAGCTGCCTGATGTCCGCACTCGGCGCGATCTACCGCACTGCTCTCTACCGCTTTGCAGTTGGTCTTCCGAATGGCGACGCGTTCACGCAGGACGAACTCTCCGGCGCCTTCAAGCCAAAGGTGAAGTCCGGACGCATGCGCTAATCGGCGTTAGCTGTCGGATTCTTCAGTCGGCCGCACACCAACGGGCCAACCTTCGACAACCACGACTTCGTTGGTGAGCGGCGGGACCCAGCCCTCGCCGTCGATCCAACGACGCACGACACGACCCGGCACACCCACTACAACGCTGTGATCGGGAATGTCCCCGCGCACAACAGCACCAGCA
>JBIIVE010000042.1:0-17609 GCA_044339605.1 Acidimicrobiales bacterium | reverse complement strand
CCTATCGCGAGGTCGGAGACGAACTCGGAGTCACCGCCGAAGCCGCTCGCCGTCTCGTGAAACGGGCCATGGCATCGGTCCGAGAAAGTGCCCCAGACACCATCGACGCCGTCTGATCCAGCATCAGGAGGAAATGGCTTTGCGCTCGAGGGCGTCGGACCACCAACCTTGTGGCTGTGACAACCGAATGGTCTCCCTCCTCTTGGCGTTCGCTTGACGCCGTTCAGCAGCCTGACTGGACTGACCTCGGCGCTCTTGACGACGTGGTCAAGCGACTCCGATCAATGCCGCCGCTCGTCTTCGCTGGAGAGGCGCGCAGTCTCACCGCCGATCTTGCCAAAGTCGCAAACGGCGAAGCCTTCCTGCTGCAGGCGGGCGACTGTGCGGAATCATTCGACGCTTTTAGCGCCGACTCCATTCGCGACAAACTCAAGGTCATCCTGCAGATGGCCGTGGTACTTATGTACTCGTCTGGGGTTCCCGTCGTAAAAGTCGGCCGCATCGCAGGTCAGTTCGCAAAGCCCCGTTCTTCAGGAACCGAAACAATCGATGGCGTCGAACTGCCGTCATTCCGCGGGCACATGGTGAACGACATTGACTTCACCGCAAACGCTCGTGTGGCTGACCCAGAGCGCCTGATCACCGCCTACCAACAATCGGCCTCAACGCTGAACCTTGTTCGCGCCTTCACGAAAGGTGGCTTTGGCGACCTTTCACGCGTCCACGCATGGAACCAAGAGTTTGTTGCCTCGAGTGCAGAAGGACAGCGCTACGAGGAAGTCGCAGAAGGTATCGAGCGAACGCTTCAGTTCATGGCGGCGTGCGGCATCGATACCGAATCGACTCCACAGCTTCACACTGTCGATGTTTCGACCAGCCATGAAGCGCTCATCCTTGGTTACGAAGAAGCGCTTACGCGCCAGGATTCACTCACGGGCGATTGGTACGACTGCTCGGCGCACATGCTTTGGATCGGTGAACGAACTCGCCAGCTCGATGGAGCACATGTTCACTTCCTCTCCGGAGTTGGTAATCCGATTGGCTGCAAGATCGGTCCCACAGTGACTCCCGATGAGGTCATCGCTCTGTGTGAGGCGTTGAACCCCGACCGCATTCCTGGCCGCCTCACGCTTATTACGCGTATGGGAGCCGACAAGATCGGTTCGGCACTTCCGCCCCTCCTCACCGCCGTTCGAGATTCGGGTCACCCCGTGGCCTGGGCCTGCGACCCAATGCATGGCAACACCTTCACTGCTCCGAGCGGACGAAAGACCCGCCATTTCGATGCTGTCCTCGCCGAGATCGCCGGATTCTTCGCCGCCCATCGCTCAGTCGGCACGTGGCCGGGCGGCGTCCACATCGAACTCACTGGCGACGATGTCACCGAATGCCTCGGTGGCGCCGAAGAGATCTTGGACGCCGATCTGGACACTCGCTACGAAACCATGTGCGACCCCCGGCTCAACGCTCGACAGTCACTCGATCTGGCCTTCCGGGTCGCCGAGCTGCTCCAACTGGGCTGAAACGCTCAAACCCGACCCCATAGGTCGACAATTGGGCGGTGAGGAGATAGATTCCTGACCAACACAGTCAGGTTTCCGATCCAAGGATGCAGTAGAGCCCCCATATGTCTGAATTCGAGATCGATGCAGCCTCGGCTGCAGATATCGCAAAGTTTGAAGTGCAACTCGCCCGGTACCTCGCAGGCGAGCTCGAAGAGGACGTCTTTCGCGTCTTCCGCCTGAACAACGGCATTTATGGCCAACGCCAAGGCGGACACAACCAGATGATCCGCATCAAGGCGCCGTACGGCACCATTACGGCTGCACAACTCCACCGCATGGGCGATCTGGCCACCGAGTACTCCCGCGGCTGGGGTCACCTCACAACACGCCAGGCCATCCAATTCCATTTCGTCCAGCTCGAACGAGTGCCGGATCTTCTACGCGACATCGCCCTCGTCGGGATGACCAGTCGAGAAGCTTGCGGCGACACAGTTCGAAACGTTCAGGGTTGCCATCTTGCCGGCGCTTGCCCAAGTGAAATTCTCGACATCACCCCGTGGGCCGAAGCCGCGTTCAAGCACTTCCTGCGCAATCCACTCGGGCAGCGCCTGCCCCGAAAGTTCAAGATCAATTTCTCGGGATGCGCCACCGATTGCGGCCAAGCGATGTTTAACGACGTTGGCATCATCGCCACCACTCGAACAAACGACGACGGTTCGGTCGAAGCCGGATTCCGCGTATTCATCGCTGGCGGACTTGGAGCAAACCCGCACGCCGCTCTTGCGCTTGAACCGTTCACAGCGAAAGAAGATCTTCTCCCAACAATCGAGTCGGTACTGCGAGTCTTCGAGCAGACCGGAAACCGCGACAACAAACTTCGTGCACGAATGAAATGGGTCGTCGACAATCTTGGTTTCGAAGAAGTGCAGCGTCGTGTTCTCAAAACTCGCCACTTTCTTCTAGGCTCATCGACCTGGCCCGGTGGAATTCCCGCAGAAGTCATCGAAATGGGTGATGCTCCTGCTGGCGTGGCCGGTGCTGCGGGCAACACGGCAATGGGTCAGGGCACTCCGGTGGTTCTTCGTCGTGCTGGCGCCTTTGAACGCTGGGAAGACTCCAACGTCATTCGCGGCGCAGCAAAGGGAACTGTTTCTGCTATCGCCCATTGCCGTCTCGGCGATGTCACAACCGCACAGTTTCACGGGCTTGCCGCAATTGTCCGCGAGTTCGGCGTCGACGTCCGCGTTACCAATCGCCAGAACTTCGCTCTGCGCAATCTCACTGAAGATCAACTTCCGCTCCTCTTCGACCGTCTTACCGCCCTCGACATGGCGAGTCCGTCGGCTGAATTGGTCAGCGATGTCGTGGCTTGCCCAGGAGCCGACACCTGCAACCTTGCCGTTACCCAAAGCCGCGGTTTGGCCGATGCAATCGAAACTGCACTTCATAATGAGGGTTTGGCCGAAGTCGGCGGCTTGCGTATCAACATCTCAGGTTGCACAAACTCATGCGGACAGCACCACGTCGCCGATATCGGTTTCCACGGAGCCGAGCGTCGGGCACACGGTAAGTCCGCCCCGGGTTACACAATGCTTCTCGGCGGTTACGTGGGCGATGAAAAGATCGAGTTTGGCGAACGAGCAACACGGCTTCCGGCAAAATCTGCACCCGAGGCTGTGGTGCGCGTCGTTCGTCGATTTAACGATGAGCGCACCGCGGGCGAATCATTCCGAGGTTGGATCGATCGATCCGGTGGTGTCGCAACACTTGGCAAGGAACTCAAGGAACTCGACGTCTTCCCGAAGCCCGAAGAGAATCCCGACTTCTTCGTCGATTACGACGAAACCGGCCCATACGCCGCTGAGATTGGTGAATCGGAGTGTGCGACATGAGCCTCACCAACCTGACAGCACCCGAGTTCAGCAACGATGAACTCGCCGAACTCAGCAATGATTTCGAGTCTTGGAGCGCAGAAGACATCATCGGTTGGGGTGTCGAGACATTTGCTCCCCATCTTTCGATCACGGCATCGATGACCGATGCTGTACTCATCGATCTCGCAACGAAGGTCTTTCCCGCGATCGAAGTTGTCTTCATCGATACCGGTTACCACTTCCCCGAAACGCTCGAAACCGTTGAGCGAGTCCGCCAGCGCTACGGACTCAATCTCCGCATGATGACCGTGGCACTCCAGAACGAACCACTGTGGCTGGCCGATCCAGAGGGTTGCTGCTCGGCGGTCAAGGTCGGACAACTCGACCGAGCACTTTCAGGAAGGGCCGCATGGATGAGCGGATTGCGTCGCGCTGAAGCCGATTCACGCGTCACTGCACCTCTCGTCGCACGAGATCTACGTGGCCTCATCAAGATCAATCCGATCGCCATGTGGTCCGACGAACAGGTCACAACGTACATCGATCAGAACAACATCATCGTGAACCCACTGCTGTTAGATGGGTTCACTTCGATCGGTTGCCAGCCGTGCACCCAAAAGCCCACTGACCCAAGCGACCCGCGGTCGGGCCGTTGGTCGGGGCGTTCAAAAACCGAATGCGGCCTTCACCTGATGTAAACGGTGACTCGCTACTCGAGGATGTCGACGAACTTCTCGAGCTGGCGAAGGTTTCGGCACTCGTAGACGCCATCAGTATGGGCGCCGTAGTCACTCACGATTGAATCGCCCGTATCCCAGTACGCCTTCGGCTCGGGATTCAGCCAATAGACATGCCGCGCCTTCTTGCGCATCTCTTTGATTGTCCATGACTGCGACGCGTGGTAGTTGTTGCGCGCATCGCCAAGGATAAGAACTGTGGTCTTGGGTCCAACTTCGCGGCCGTACTTTTCCCAAAAGACTTCGAAGGCGTGGCCGTAGTCAGAATGTCCATCGACCCAAACGACATCGGCCTCGGTGTTCACCCGATGAATAGCGACGCTGATGTCTTCGACGCCCTCGAAATACTGCGTGACCTCATCGAGACCGTCGATAAAGACGAACGATCGAACACGTGAGAATTGACCAGAAATTGCGTGCACGAGTTGCAAGGTAAAGCGAGCAAACGCAGCAACCGAACCTGAAATGTCAGCGATAACGAAGATCTCGGGCTTCGATGGACGCGGATAGCGGAATCGAGGATCAGCTGGCACACCGCCATAGCTCAGCGACTGCCGGACAGTGGCCCGAAAATCAAGTGGGCCCTTGCGGCCGTGGCGCCGTTTACGAGCAAGCCGAACCGCGAGTTTGCGAGTGAGTGGATAGATGGCCTTGCGAAGGCTCACCAGTTCTTCGCGGTTCGCGTGCATGAAGTCAACGTCTTCAGGAAGAGGCTTACGCAATGTCTTGGCCATTGCCTCCACACCACGATCGGCGACAAGGCGACGGCGAATTTCCGCTTCGATCTCTTTCTTCATTCGATCGATACGGGACTCAAATTCATCGCGCTCAAGGCGTTCTTCAAGCGGCGTCAACGGGTCTGGACTTTCCTGCTGCGCCTCTTCCATGAGGCGTTCGAGAACGCCATCAAGATCGAGATTCCGTAGCGTGCGGTAGAGGTAGTACGTGCCCCCCACTGGCCGGCCAGGTTCCATACCTGCGAACCGAGTTACGGCTTGACGCGCAAGGGCCCGCATGAGCGCGTCGTCACCTTGGCGCATCGCTTGAAAAAGCATCTCGGCCATCTGTTCAGGCGACATTGCTTCACCACCGCCACCGGCACCGGCTCCGCCAGCGTCGGGATTCATCGGAATCTCGTCGTCATCGGTGATCTCGGGAAACTCCTCGTCACCACCAAGTGAGTACTCGCTGCCGCGGAGTGAAAAATACACTTCAAAAACCGTTTCGAAGGCCCGCCAATGGGAATTGTTCTTCACCAAGGTCGCAGCAAGCGCGTACTTAAAGGCATCACGATCTTCAATCGGAATATGCGTGATGGCTTCCATCGCATCAAGGTTCTCGGTGAGGCTCACCGGCAAACCCGCAGCGCGGAGTTGACCGATGAATCCCGAGAGCAACTCGAGCATTGGAGATGGCGTTGCCTCAGTTGAGGTCATGGCGGTCGGTATCTACCGATCAGCTCGTACGGGGGACGCCGGGCTTTTTGGCACCACCGTCACCTTGGAGTTCCTTCGAAGCCTTTGCGATATCGCTCTGGTATTTCAAAAGGATATTGAGCGTCTCGATTGCCTCGGCTTCGGTAACGGATTCAACACCCAAGATCAGAAGTGTCTTTGCCCAGTCGAGTGTTTCCGACACGGACGGAGACTTCTTCAATTCGAGCTGACGAATCGAACGAACGATTCGGGCAACCTGATCGGCGAGGCTGTCGGTGATCTCAGGAATCTTGGTGAGAACGATTTCCTTCTCGCGATCCATATCGGGATAATCGATATGCAGGAACAAGCAACGACGCTTCAGCGCCTCGGAGAGCTCACGAGTGTTGTTGGATGTGAGGAACACCATCGGGATCTGTCGAGCTTCGATGGTTCCAAGTTCAGGAATAGACACCTGGTAATCAGAGAGAATCTCGAGCAGGAGTGCCTCGGTCTCGACCTCGACTCGGTCGACTTCGTCGATAAGGAGCACGACGGGATCCTCGGCCCGAATCGCTTCAAGGAGCGGACGAGTAAGCAGGAACTCATCGGAGAAGATGTCTGTCTCGATGTCTTCCCAACTCGAATCCGAATTTCGCTCCGCTTGGATGCGAAGCAACTGCTTCTTGTAATTCCACTCATACAGTGCCTTCGATTCATCGAGGCCCTCGTAGCACTGAAGGCGGATAAGTCGTGCGCCGAGTATCTCGGCTACCGACTTGGCCAACTGCGTTTTGCCGGTTCCGGCTGGGCCCTCCACGAGAATCGGCTTGCCGAGGCGATCGGCAAGGAACACGACACCAGCGATGGCCTCGTCGGAGAGGTAGTCGACCTCACGGAGTCGGGTACGTACAGCCGCGGGGTTTTCGAAGCGATAATCCATTTCCCGACAGTACCGGCCCGCCGACCGGTCGAAGGCACCCAAGGGCTCGGGGCGGAACGAGAAAAGAGGACTACCCCCGGATTTGGCCTTGACCCCGCACGACAAACTTGGCGGTCGTCAGTTCACGCAGACCCATGGGACCTCGGGCATGGAGTTTCTGGGTCGAGATTCCAATTTCGGCGCCGAAACCGAACTCTTCACCGTCGACGAACCGAGTGGATGCGTTGACCAGGACTGCAGCCGCGTCGACCTCCGTCGTGAATCTGTCGGCCGCCTCAAGTGACCGGGTGATGATCGCTTCGGAGTGACCAGAACTATGTCGGGCAATGTGATCAATTGCCTCGTCGATGCTCTCCACGACGCCAACAGCAAGGGTGAGGTCGAGGAATTCGGTCGACCAATCCTCGTCTGTAGCTGCCACAGCGCCAGGGAGTAACTCAAGGGCACGGTGGTCCGCTCGAAGCTCGACGCCATCGAGGGCAGCGGCGGCTCGGGGCAAGAACTCGCCTGCCACTGAGCGGTGCACGAGCAACGTCTCTGCAGCGTTGCACACCGACGGACGCTGCATCTTCGCGTTCACGATGACATCGATTGCGATGTCCAGATCGGCGTCGGCATCGACATACACATGGCAATTGCCGTCGCCGTCGATCACGTAGGGAACTGTTGCGTTCTCGAGAATCGAAGCGATAAGAGAGGGACCACCTCGCGGAATGAGGCAGTCAATGGTGTCTCTTTGGCGCATAAATTCAACGGCCGCATCTCGTGACGTGTCAGCAACGAGGATGACCGAATCGGCGGGCAACGACGCGCTCTCTATCGCTGCGCGCAAGAGGGACTCGATTGCGATATTCGAATCAATTGCTCCGGACGACCCACGAAGAAACGCGGCGTTTCCGGACTTCAAACAAAGCCCTGCAGCATCCGAGGTCACATTCGGACGGTTTTCGTAAATGATCGCGATGACTCCGAGTGGAACTCGAACGCGGGAAATACGCAAACCGTTGGGCCGCACCCACCCGTCGATGACCTCACCGACAGGATCAGCAAGAGACGCAACCTGTCGCAATCCACTGGCCATTGAACCAATTCGCTTTTCATCGAGACGAAGTCGATCGACAACTGTCGGGCTCACACCATCGGTTTCAGCGCGAGCGACGTCAACCGCATTTGCAGACAGGATCGAGTCGGCCGAAGACACCAGGAGGTCTGCCGAGGCCAGCAGCGCATCGTTCTTCTGTGCCGTAGAAGCGGTCGCGAGAACACGCGAAGCTGCTTTGGAACGGCGTCCGAGTTCAGCAATAGGGGTCGTGGCATCGTGCGAAGTCATAGGTGCAAAGGGTACTCGTCGCCACGATGGCATCAACGGGCCTCACAATCACTGCAGCATGCGGGAACTAGCGTGAGGGACGATGAGCAACTCCGGCGAGGGCACGACCTCACAGAGGACGCATCACCTCGTCCGATCAAGCGCAATCGTCGCCATCGGCACGGGGCTGAGCCGTCTTACCGGGTTCCTTCGCGTAGGGGTCATGGCCTACGCGATCGGTGCTACCGCTCTTGCCGAGGCCTACAACCTGGCCAACAACACGCCAAACCTTCTCTATGACCTTGTCCTCGGGGGCATCCTTTCGGCAACGCTTGTCCCAGTTGTCGTTGCCCATTCGGGTCGAGACAACAACCGGGGCATCGACGCCCTCGCCACCGTCATCAGCGTTGTCCTTGTCGCAGCCACCGTTGTTGGAATTGCGCTCTCACCGGTCATCATTCGCCTCTACAACCTGTCGTCATCGCCCAGCGAAGCATCGACACAGGCGGCCGTTGCCGTTCCGCTCTTAATGATGTTCGCCCCGCAGATTCTTTTCTACGGTCTCACGAGTCTCGGAACCTCGTTACTCAACGCTCGCCGTTCATTCGCAGTACCAGCGTTTGCGCCGGTCCTCAACAACATCGTTGTGATCTGCCTCTTTCTGGCCCTCCCCCATCTCGCTTCGGGCGATGCCTTGACCTTTGATCAAGTTCGTCAGGACACTGGGCTTCTTCTCCTTCTGGGATTCGGAACAACTGCAGGCCTCGCAGCGATGACTCTGGTGCTTTGGCCGGCAATGCGCAGCGCCGGTATTCGCCTTCGTTGGAACTTCGATCTGCGTGATCCCGCCGTTCGCGAAGTCGGTCGCCTTTCGGGTTGGACCCTTGGGTACGTCATCTCAAATCTGATCGCCTACGGCGTCATCCAAACTCTTGCTAACGGTGTCGACGGAGTTTCGATCTACGCGTATGCATGGCTGTTCTTCCAACTTCCCTACGGCCTTTGGACAGTTTCGGTGATGACCGCCTACACACCAGAACTTTCGGCTCTGCACGCTGCGGCAAATATCGAAGGGATGCGGCATCGTTTCGGAGCCGGACTTCGCCTGATACTCGTCATTGCCCTTCCGGCCACCATTGGAATGATCTTGTTGTCGGGCCCGATTGTTCGTCTGGTTTTGGCGCACGGTGAGTTCACTTCAGCGAACGCCGACACGACGTCGAACACACTGATCGCGTTCTTGTGTGGCCTTCCCGCTTTCTCACTCTTCCTCTACGCAATGCGCGGTTTTTACGCTCAACGCGATACTCGACTTCCGTTCCTCGTGAATTTGGCTGAAACGCTGCTCGGGTTGGCTATCGCATTCGCTGTCGTCGATCGATTTGGTGTCGTTGGGCTTGGCGCCAGCGGTTCCATCGCCTATTGCGTCTTCGCTGTTGTCGCGCTCTACCTGTTGCACCGCCGCATTGGTCGCTATCTCGATTCGGCGACCATTCTCGCGATCACAAAGTTGCTCGCAGCAACCGTTGTCATGGCAGTCGGAGTTGGGGTGTTGATCAACTTCGTATCGATGAGCGACCTACTCACCATCGTCTTGGCAGGTGCGCTTGGAATCATTCTCTATGCCGGAATGCTGGTTCTCCTACGCGTCGACGAGGCGAAGTCCGTCGTGAGTCGTTTGGTGAGCCGCTAGGGAAGAATCACGAGGTCATCAGCATGAATGACCTGTGCGGGAATTTCAGACGGCAATTCAGAGCGTGAATGGCCCGCGGCTGCCGTAAGTGTCTGAGCGCCCATCCGTACGAGACCCTTTGCGAATACCTCGCCCGATTCGTCGGCAATCTCAACGGCATCGTCAGCGTCGAACTCTCCGGTGACACTGAGAACTCCGGCGGCGAGCAACGAGGTACCGCCCCGTTCAAGAGCGTTGCGCGCCCCTGCATCAACGGTGAGAAGACCAGATGATCGAACAGCAAATGCGATCCATAACTTGCGAGCCGGAAGGTTGCGTTCGTGCGCCGCAACCGCTGTACCGACCCCTGCGAGACCATTGAGTGCGTCAAGGAGGACATTGTCCCTGTGAGCAGCGGCGATCACCGTGCGCACACCGGACCATGCTGCAATCTTTGCGGCAGAAAGCTTTGAGGTCATTCCCCCACTGCCGCCGGGAGTTCCGGGGCCGCCGGCGATGTCGTCGAGTTGCTGATCGAACTCAACGATCTCTTCGATGAGCGATGCCTTGGGATCGACGCGGGGATCGGCCGAAAGCAAACCTGAAGTATCGGTAAGCAAAACCAACAGTTCCGCGTCGACGAGATGCGACACCAATGCAGCGAGGTGATCGTTATCGCCGAATCGAATTTCATCGTCTGCCACTGCATCGTTCTCGTTCACGATCGGCACCACACCAAGTTCGAGCAACCGCGTAAGCGTGCCTCTCGCTTGTAGATACTGCCGGCGATCAACGAAATCGAGCGGTGCAAGCAAGACCTGCCCGCCGATAAGCGAGTGTCGTTCAAGTGCTTCGGAATACACGCCCATCAGTCTCGACTGCCCAACGGCGGAAACAGCCTGCAAGGTTTGCGCGTCGCGAGGCCGTTGATCTCCACCGAGACCAAGTGCCGGAAGCCCGGCACCAATGGCACCTGAAGTGACGATCACGACCTGGTGACCCAACTCACGAGCCCCAGCTACCTCGAGACAAAGCTTTTCGATCGCTTCTCGCCGGATGATTCCTTGGGAATCGGTGAGCGATGACGTTCCAATCTTTACGACAACGACCATCACTCCTCCTCGTATTCGAAGCTGAGTGATCCGATCCGCACGGTGTCGCCTTCGGTAGCGCCAGCACGCGCGAGTGCCTTGTCGACTCCGATCTTCTTGAGTTGTGAATGCGCGAAGTCGAGTGCTTCGAGATTGGTGAGATCGGAAAGGGCAACAGCGCGTTCGGCAGAACGGCCGACGACTCGATACGAACCGTCGTCTTCACGCTCGATCCGGATGCCTTCGGAAAGGGGTCGATGCACCACGAACCCATCGAGCTCGGGTTCAACAGAACGCGCGCCGCGAACTTCCTCAGCCATTTTCCCGACAAGGCGCGAAAGACCAGCACCGGTAATGGCCGAAATCGAGAGATCGAGTTCGAGGCCGTCTTCGGTGACGAGAGGTTTGCCGGTCTCGGCGACTTCGAGTGCGCCAGGAACGAGGTCGGCTCGCGAGCCGATGATGATTCTGGGCCGCTCCAACAGTTCGGGTCGATAGGCACCAAGTTCGGCGAGGAGAACGGCTGCTTGCTCTGATGGGGTCTCGACTGTCATGCCGTCAATCCCGCCGGCGAGGTCGACCATCAGAACAAGAACTCGAGCGCGCTCTACGTGACGAAGGAAACGGTGTCCAAGACCGCGACCATCGGACGCACCTTCGATCAAACCGGGAAGATCGGCAACGACGAATTCAAAATTGTCCTCTACCCGAACGACACCAAGGTTTGGTTCGAGTGTGGTGAAGGGGTAATCAGCGATCTTGGGCTTCGCCGCGGAAATACGAGAGATAAGGGTGGACTTGCCCACGCTTGGGAAACCGACGAGAGCAACGTCGGCCATCAACTTGAGTTCAAGATTGAGCCACTGCTCCTCGCCGACTTCACCTTGTTCCGCAAAGGAGGGGGCGCGGCGAACATTCGAAAGGAAACGGGCGTTGCCCTTTCCTCCACGACCGCCCGCGGCCGCCATCCAGCGATCCCCCTGGTGAACGAGATCGGCCAACATCGTTCCTTCGAGGTCATGAACGACGGTGCCCTCGGGGACAAAAACGATGAGATCGTCGGCTCCGGCTCCGTGCATTTTCTTGCCTTGACCATGGACGCCGTTTGGGGCTCGGCGGTGAGGATGGTCTTTGAAGGCAAGCAGCGAAGAGATATTTCGATCAGCAACAAGCCAGATATCGCCGCCCCGGCCACCATCGCCGCCATCGGGTCCACCTTTGGCCACATGCGCCTCACGACGGAAGGCAACGCAGCCTGCGCCGCCGTCTCCACCTTTGACATTTAGTTGGCACTCATCGATGAATCCAGACACGACCAGAGAGCCTACGGGCTTCGGGGGTGGTGCCGGCCGATAGATATCGGGAGGCTCCGCGCTGTCCCAGCTATGAGGCAGGATGCGGGCATGACTTCGCAGGCCCCAGAACCCTCAGAAACCTCTGCTGAGGACACCACACAACGCCAGCAGGAGTGGGTGGCGACAATGCATGGGTCCGCAGCATCCGAAGATCTCGTGCTTGCTCATCGCGATGCTCCTCCGCCGCCCATCACCGCCCATGCAGTTTTGCGTGTCGAGCGTGAGTCGCGTTCTACCTCGCTTCTCGCAAATGGGGCGACTCGCGCTGTTGGTGCCGGAAACCGGGCCATCCCCGAAGAACCCGATGAGTACCGCACCTGTTTCGAAAGAGACCGCGACCGCATCCTCCATTCACCAGCATTTCGCCGTCTCGCAGGCAAGACCCAAGTATTTGTCTTCCCCGACGACCACCAACGAACACGGCTCACACACGCTCTAGAGGTCGCACAGGTCGCCACAGCCATCGCTCGTGCCCTCGGGCTCAATGTTGCCCTCACCGAGGCCATCGCTCTCGGACACGACTGCGGGCATGGCCCCGGAGGCCATGCCAGCGAAGACGCCTTCGATGCCTTCATCCCCGGCGGCTATCACCATGCCGTCTGGGGCGCCGACGTCGTTCTTGAACCGCTCAATCTGTGCATCGAGACCCTCGACGGTATTCGCAACCACTCCTGGTCTCGCCCCACGCCGATGACACCAGAAGGTGTCGTCGTCAGTTGGGCCGATCGCTGCGCCTATAGCGCTCACGATCTTGAAGACGCGCTGGGGGCCGGCATCGTTCAGGTTTCGGAACTTCCGCCCGAAGTCTCCGAAATTCTCGGCCAGTCGCGCCGTGAACAACTCCACGCGCTAATTCTCGCCGTCATCAACTGCGCCACTGCTACCGGAGTTATCGGCATGGACGCAACCAACGCGTCGGCACTTTCTGCATTGCGGTCGTTCAACTACGACTACATCTACAACCGTCCCGACTCAATCGCTCAGGGACGCGCCGTCATCGACGTACTCACTGCGTTGGTCGACTATTTCATCGCCAATCCCGCAACGCTACCTTCATCGAACAACGCCGAAACCGACGTAGTCACTGCAGCCGTCACCTATGTGGCAGGCATGACCGACCGCTACGCCTTCGATACCGCGGTGCAACTTCTTGATTGGCCTGCCGACCGCCGCCCGTTGGGCATCGACGTCCACGGATGAAAACGACGAAAGCGGACCCAAAGGCCCGCTTTCGATCAGATTGTGTCAGGAATTGCTCAGCGAAGAATCGCTCAGGCAGGAAGCACATCGACAAGCTTGCGACCCTTGCGGGATCCAAACTTGACGGTTCCTTCGGTGAGAGCGAAGAGCGTGTCATCTCCACCACGGCCGACATTCTCGCCCGGGTGAATACGTGTGCCGCGCTGGCGCACGATGATGGTGCCTGATTGAACGGCCTGGCCGTCAAAACGCTTTACACCAAGTCGCTTGCTCTGGGAGTCGCGGCCGTTGCGGGTTGAACCGCCACCTTTGGTCTTTGACATGGCTCAGCCCTTCTTGATGCCGGTGATCTCGATCGTCGCATAATGCTGACGATGACCCCAACGACGACGCTCGTTGGCCTTGTTCTTGTAAGTGAAGCCGATGACCTTGGGACCCTTGGCCGCGCCGACAACCCGTGCGGACACGCTGGCACCAGCCAGCTGCGCGGGGGTAGCGAGGACGGTGTCACCGTCGACAACGAGTACGGGAGTGAGGGTGACCTCGTCAGCCTCGCCGAGGCGTTCGACATCAAGTCGTTGGCCCTCTTCGACGCGGTACTGCTTGCCACCTGTCTGGATCACGGCATACATAGGGGTGCAACTCTAGCCCCACGGGCCCAAAGAACGAAACTCGGGTCCGGTGGGGCCATCGTGCCTGCCTCAGACCAGAAGATCTGGATCGACTCTGACTCCTCGACCCTCGCAGTCGGGACACTGTCCAGCGAAGGACTCAAGCAGCCCCTCCCCGATGCGCTTCCTGGTCATTTCGACCAGTCCGAGTTCGGAGATGTCGAAGACCTGGGTGCGGGTCTTGTCGCGGGCCAGTGCATCTCGGAAGACTCGAACAACATCGTCTCGGTTGCCCTTGATCTCCATGTCGATGAAGTCGATCACGATGATCCCGCCGATATCGCGCAAGCGCAGTTGCTTGGCGATTTCGACCGCAGCTTCGAGGTTGTTGCGGTACACGGTCTCTTCAAGACTCTTCGAGCCGACGTTCTTGCCGGTGTTGACATCGATGACCGTGAGCGCTTCGGTGTGCTCGATGATGAGCGAACCACCCGAAGGCAACCAGACCTTGCGATCGAGCGCCTTGTGCACCTGTTCGTGAACATGATGACGCTCAAAGATCGACAGCGGTTCGACATCACGGTCATACAACTCAATGCGATCGGCGAGTGCAGGCGAAATGCTCGAGACGTAACTGTGCACATCGTTGAACAACGCCTCGTCATCGATCACGACACTGCGGTAGTTGTCGTTGAATTCCTCTCGAATCACGCGCACGGCCATATCGGGCTCTCGGTAAAGAAGCGCGGGAGCCTGAGCAGAGTTGGCCAGCGCTTCGATTTGATCCCATTGCGAAAGAAGTCGACGGACGTCGGAAGATATTTCCTCTGAGGTCACGCCTTCGGCCGCGGTGCGCACGATGACGCCATGCTCCGGAGGCTTCACCTTGTCGAGAATGTTGCGCAGACGCTTTCGTTCGCTGTCATCGAGTCGCTTCGAAATTCCGTAGGTGCTGGAGTTCGGGATGAGAACGACGAAACGTCCTGGAAGCGAAACTTCCTGCGTGAGTCGCGCACCTTTGTGAGCGATCGGGTTCTTGGTGACCTGACAGATGATGGTCTGGCGAGGCTTCAGGATCTGCTCGATTCGAGCATTCGAGGCCCCACCTTCAACATCTTCGGCATCGAACTGCAGATCGCCGCGATACAGCACGGCGTTCTTGGGTGTCGCGATATCTACGAAAGCGGCTTCCATACCAGGAAGAACGTTCTGTACCTTGCCGAGATAAATGTTGCCGTGAATCTGAGCGACGTCGTCGGCCGGACGAGACACGTAGTGCTCAATGAGATTGCGGCCTTCAAGCACCGCAATCTGCGTCGCTTCGGGACGCACGCTGACCGCCATCATGTAGCGGCCGACCGGCCGTCCGTTTCGCTCACGACCCTTGCGCTTTTCGAGAGTCTCATCGTCGAGTTCGGGGCCATCGCCGCCAAGGATCGCTTCGACAGGCCGAGGAGCTCCGGCCTTCTTCTGCTGTTGACCCTTCTGTTGGCCTGATTGGCCCTGCTGGCCAGACGGCCCTTGCTGGGTGCCCTGACCCTGCTGCTGACCTCCGCCGCCGCCTCCACGGCCTCGGCCGCCTCGACGTCGACGGTTGCCACTACGAGCCTGTCCGCCGCCTTGGCCCTCGGGCTTCGCAGCGTCTCGGTCTCCGGATTCAGCTTCAGCTTCAGCCGAGTCGGCTGCCGGATCTGGACGGCTATCGCCTATCTGCGGCTTCTTCACAAGAGCTTCTTCGGCCGCGGCGCTATCGCGAGGACGGTTCTGTGAAGCACGCTTCGGCAGCTCGTCGGGTTGACGCTCAAGATCGGGTGTGCCGGTCTCGTCGCTGTCATCGCCCTCGTCGCCAGACGCGTTGGCGCCTCCGCCTTGTCCCCCACCTGATCGGTTTCGATTACGGCCACCGCGAGAACCGCGCCGACGACGCGGGCGATACACGCCATCGCCAGAGGGCGTGCCATCGCTTGATGCAGCCGCGGCTCCGCCATCGGACGAAGAACGAGAAGACTCGCCAGCCGCAGCAGATTCAGATGTCGCCTGCGGTACCGACTCAGCTGCTCCGGGAGGGGCAGTGTCGCGTTGCGGACGTGATTGGTTGTCCGGCGTTGAATCGCCGGGATCGACCGTTTGGTCGGTCATGGTTTCGCTCCCTTTTCATCGCGCGCCCGCCTCAGCAGGTGCGCGTGACGTCGCGTGGGCCGGGATCGGTTCCCGTCTCGCGCCGTCAGTAATGATCCATTGGTGTGTCCTACAGACGCGCCCCTCGTTGCGAGGCGGGTCGAACGCAGCCAGAAGTTCTGAAGGCCGCACGGAGCGCGGCTGGGTTGCCAGCTCGGCTTCGAGAAGAGCTCCTTGTTCCGGAGCGTCGATTGCTAGTGCGCCAACAACCCGAAGGCTGATGATGCCGGGCCGAATGTCATCGGACACCGTCTTGCCTTTTCGTTCCCGGGTTACCGGAAGCGTTGAGGCATCGAGCATGGTTCGTACGTTGACCTCGAGTTCCTCAGGCGTAACGCCCGGGATCTCGATTCGCCAGGTGCAAACCGTTACTGCCTCTTGAAGAGACAGTTCAGATCGTTCGATAGCCGAGACTGTCTCGACATCGACTCCCGGAGGGAGGAACGGCGTGAGCCGCTCGGGCAATGCCCCGAGATCGAGTGCGGAGGCTTCTGGCTCACGCAGATCGATGTCGAGGTACTCCCCCAGCGACTCATGGCCGGTGGAAAGCGCTAGTCCGAAGTGCATTTTCGGACGAGGTGAAAAGCCCTCGGTAATGGCAACAGGAAGTTCGGCGCGACGAAGCGCACGCTCCCAGCAGCGGGCCATATCTCGGTGGCTCGAGAACCGAATCTTGCCGGCCTTGGAAAACCGCACGCGGATCCGCATCACGAACCCACTCGAACCGGGGCGCGACCGAGCAAAGTCACCGGAACGGACGAACCGAGGTCTTGTCCTGTGCCTTGAGAACCTCCTGCCGGAGGCGTGGCTGAGGCCACAATGTGCTCGATCGAGTATCCGGTGCATGCGCCGCAGTCATAACACGGTGTCCACCGACAATCGGGGAGCCCGACCTCGGCAAGTGAGTCTCGCCAGTCCTGCCAAAGGAAATCTTTATGAAGTCCGGCACTGAGGTGGTCCCAGGGAAGGACCTCATCTTCGGTGCGGTGGCGATAGGCGTACCAGTCTGGGTCGAGACCATGGGCGGCCATGGCGGTGAGCCAAAGCTCGAGGTCGAACCGTTCGTTCCATTCCTGGAAGGTTCCGCCCTGACGCCAGACTTCTTCGATGACGACGCCGATACGGCGATCACCGCGACTCATGATGCCTTCCACGAGTGTCGCTTTGGGGTCATGCCACTTCACTTGCACGCCGTGAGATTTGCGCGTGTCGTCGCGAAGCAAATTGATTTTGCGACGCAGTTCCTCGACCGTGTTCTGTCCAAACCACTGAAAAGGAGTGAATGGTTTCGGGACAAAACCACCAACAGACGCGGTGACCGAGGGACTTTTCGTGTGCGCTTTGCCGAGCTGTACACAGTTACGTGCCAATTCAGCAATACCAAGCGTGTCCTCATCGGTTTCGGTTGGGAGACCAGTGAGGAAATACAACTTCACGCGACGCCATCCGTTTGCATAGGCCGCTTCAACCGCGCTGTAGAGATCTTCTTCGCGAATCAATTTATTGATGACCTGACGCATACGCCATGTGCCTGCTTCGGGCGCAAAAGTGAGACCCGTTCGTCGCGCTCGCTGAATCTGCGTCGCAATACCAACCCCGAATGCATCGACCCGGAGGCTCGGCAGTGATACCGAAACCGGGGGGCCATCGTCAGTGGACTGGACGATGTCGCCAACAAGTTTCTCGATACCAGAAAAATCGGCGGTGGAGAGGGACGTC
>JBIIVE010000041.1:0-17632 GCA_044339605.1 Acidimicrobiales bacterium | reverse complement strand
GAAGACTCAAGCGGCGAAGGCACCGCGGGTCTGCCGTTGCTGGCAGGTGGAATCATCTTTTTCGTGGTCTTCACCACGATTTTTGTGCGTGCTTTGCGCCGCAAGCAGCGCCGGGCCACAAAGCCCCGACTCGACTCAGCGTCGAAGCAGTGAAAGCAGGCGAAGGATCTCGAGGTAGAGCCACACGATCGTGACGGTGACGCCAAGGGCGGCGAGCCACTCCATTCGACGAGGAGTATTTCCGGCCTCAACCGACTGCTCGATGAACGCGAAGTCAATCGCTAGGTTCATGGCTGCAACGATGCAGATGACCACGCTGATCCCGATACCAAGAGGTGTCGGACTATTCCAGAAGGTGATGTCGGCGCCGAAGATCGAAAAGATCCATGAAGCGAGATACATCACCATGATGCCGCCAGTCGCAGCAACAGTGATGAGTACGAACTTCGGGGTGACCTTCACGATGCGGGTGACGTACAACACGAACATCACCAAGACCACACTCAGAGTGGCGAGCACGGCTTGCACAACGATGCCGTCGTACATCTGGTTGTAGTAGGCGGAAATAGCGCCGAGAAATGCGCCTTCGCAGAGCGCATACAGCGGTGCGGTAGCCGGGCCCCACTTCGGCTTGAAAATGGTGGCAAACGCGAAACCAATCGCAGCAAGCGCAGCGATGATTGTCCACCCAGGAAACGAAGTTGTGCTGACCACAACGGTCTGGCGCGTTGCTGTATCAAACACTTCTTGGGTGGTCTGATTCACCTGTGACCAGCCGACCCAACCCATGACGCAGATAATCGCAAACATCACGCCAAGTGCAGACATGGTGCCGCCGTAGGTCATGGTGCGAGTGACCGGCGAAGTGCCATAGCCCTCGGCGATGACCTGCTCGAAGCGCTTGTCATTCAGAACGGGATTCGAAGCCATTGCAGTCCTTTCAAAGACTTGAACCTGATCATTGTAGGAAGTCAAGGCGATCAATAGGCGCCACCCCCGGCGTCAGTCCTTGATTGCGATTTCCAGTCGGCCTTCGTTCTCGCGAATCTCGAAGGTGTTGATCGGACTCTTCTCATCGCGCCGACCAGCAGCCGACAGTTTTGAGCCAGTGCCTTCTTGATCAAACCGCCAAAAGTGGCTCAGACACACGATCTCTTCGCCGTCGACAGCACCTGCAGTTCCAAGGTGGGCCCATTGATGAGGACACCTCGCGTCGCACGCGACCGCATGACCTGATGCTGTTCGCCAGACCACGACGTCGCCGCCCTCACGTTCGACCGTCACGATCTGACCTGCCTCAAGGTCCTGCGCGGCCATAACGTCCATCCATTGCACCGGTTCAGGGTACCCCCACGTCGAATTCGGAGGGGATCCTTGGCAAACGGTCGAGCTCTGTGAATTCCCCGCCTAAAATCGCGGCCGTGGATTCTTTCAAGGACCTTGTCGATGGGAACAGCGCGTACGCGTCCAACTTCCCCAATGCTTCGCTCTCGCCGATTCCGCAACAGCACCTTGCTGTCGTGACCTGCATGGATTGTCGAATCGATCCTCTTGCCATCTTCGGATTCGAGGCCGGCGATATCCATGTCATGCGCAATGCTGGTGCTCGGATCACGCCAGACATGCTTCGTTCGCTCATCAAATCAGTGAACCAACTTGAAGTCGACCGCATTGCGATCGTGCACCACACCGACTGCGGAGCCGCCAAAATCGATCTTCCAGGGCTACGCGCCAAAGTACTTGCCACTACTGGCTCCGACCCTTCCGAGGTTGAATTCCACCTCATCGGCGATCAGGCCGCTGCGCTCGACGCCGATATCGAAGCGGTGCGCACTTGCCCGTATCTCCCGGTGGGCACAGCAGTCGCTGGCTTCCTCTACGACGTCACAACGGGCATCGCGCATCCGCACGACTCCACCTTCGTCGGCTAATTCTTTCACCGACGCCGCGATTCTTGGCGGCAGCCAACGAGCACTGAAGCCGCAGAACTCTTCGATGAATTAAACGTCGAGGAAGCGAGAGACAGCGATACCGGCGCCGATTGCACCAATTGCGATGCCGACGACACCAAGCGTGATGAAGATCACGGTCATCTCGCCACCACTCACCTGGAAGCCACCAACCAAGGGAATGTCCTGTGCACTTGGTAGCCACTTCTGGAAGAACGGTTTGAAGGCTGCGAGCGCCCCGATTGCCACGAATGCCCCAACCAATCCTTGGACGAGACCTTCCAACATGAAGGGCACTCGAATAAACCAGTTTGTGGCACCGACAAGTTTCATCACTTCGATTTCACGTCGGCGAGCAAACATCGCCATTCGAATGGTGTTGAGGATCAGAAGACCTGCCGCTCCCAAGAGGAACGCAGCGATCACAAAAATACCCACGGTGAGTCGACTCGAGAGTTGCTGAATGAGACGGATCGTCTTGGACGCAAAGACGACCTGATCAACACCTGAACGCCCCTCGAAGGTGAGCCCCAGTGACTCAACGGCATCAACGTCTTTGTTCTGTGGTTCAATTCGGAACGACGGCGGGAGGTCTTCAGCAGTCACGCTGTCGATGAGTTCAGGAGAATCGGCAAAGAGGGTCTGGAACTCGCTATAGGCCTGCTGCTGATCGACAAAAACGACCTTTGAAACCTCGGGGCTTTGATCGAGATCGCTTTGCAACGAATCAATCTGTTGCTGGGTGGCATCGATTCGCAGGAAAATCACGAACTCGATGCCTCCCTGCCAACGCTGTGTGGCATTTTCAACGCCGGATCGGAGCATGAGTGATGCGCCAACCAACGCAAGGGAGACCGCAACGGTCATGATCGACGCGAGTGTGATCGTGACGTTACGTCCGAGATTGGAAGTGGTCTCGCGAACGAGATAATCAAACTTAACTGGCATCGAGTCGTCCTATTCGTAGACGCCGCGCGCCTGGTCGCGAACGATGGAACCGCGATCAATTTCAATCACTCGTCGTCGCATGGTGTCGACGATGCCACGATCGTGGGTGGCCATAACCACGGTTGTACCGGTCTTGTTGATGCGGTCGAGCAACTTCATAATGCCGACCGATGTCGCTGGATCAAGGTTTCCTGTTGGTTCATCGGCGAGAAGAATGAGCGGACGGTTTACAAAGGCTCGAGCGACAGAAACTCGCTGCTGCTCTCCACCAGAGAGTTCGGTAGGGAAACTGTCGGACTTATGGCCGAGCCCTACAAGATCAAGAATGGCCGGAACCTGACTTTCGATCACACTGCGAGGGCGTCCGATCACCTCGAGGGCAAAGGCAACATTCTCAAAGACCGTCTTGGTCGGAAGAAGCTTGAAGTCCTGAAAGATGCAGCCGATGTTGCGGCGCAGATAGGGAATCTTCCAGCTCGAGAGGCCGCCAATGTCCTTACCCGCCACATAGATATGACCCTGTTCCGGAGTCTCTTCCTTATTGAGAAGCCGAATGAATGTCGACTTTCCCGAGCCTGAGGCGCCGACGAGGAAGACGAATTCGCCCTTGGCGATCTCGACATTGGCCTCGCGCAACGCGACGGTCGAGTTTTTGTAGGTCTTGGTGACGTTTTCGAGAGTAATCATGATGAGGAGGTGCCCAGCGGGACTGAACGCCAACGAGGCTAGACGGGCAAGGCTGGCAGTTGGTGCCACTCCCCTGACCCGCACCAATACAACGATCTCGCCGATGCACTTAGGAAATCCACGACAAACGGCGCCGTCAACGCGAGTTCATTGCTCAGTCGTCGTCGGCCTCGTGCAACGCATGAGCAATGGCTGGATCAAGGGTCCACGCTGCAGATGGAAGGTGGTGCTCCTTTGTCCACGCCACGGTAAGAACATCGCTGTCGGAGTCAGAAAGCATCTCTGCTCCGAGGTCGGGGTGTCGCCGATAGATCCCGACCGAGCGCTTCCACGACGATCTCGACGACGACCAACGTGAAACATCTGATTCAGATTTCACAACGCTGACAGCGAGCACCGTAGCGATGACTCGGCCCGGAGTGCGTAAACCCGACGCCACCTTTCCGCAATCATGCAGAAGCGCAGCGGCGAGCACCGGCCGCGTTGCCTTTGACCCCAATGACAGTTCGACTCGCCGGGCGACGGCGGCGGAATGGCGCCGATCGGGACCTGACAGTGAACGCCAAATGGCGCGCTCACCAGGCAGAAGCTGCGATTCCGCCCAGACCGATTCCGCGGGAGAGGGACCGCCGGGTCGAAGGCTGCCGAAAAAACGACGAGCCAGATGACTTATGCGAGACATATGGCAGTAGCGGTTCTTTAGACCAAATGTGCGCTGCAAGAGCGCGCTTGGGGCATTTCGGCAAGAACGGCATCGTCGATCGGAGCGCCGCAACTGTCACAGAGACCATATGAACCTGCGTCGAGGCGTTCGAGTGCACGTTCGACTCCGTCGAGTTCCTCGCGAAGCGCCGAAGCCAGCTGCCGATCATCGAGTTCGCCGCCGTCAACGATCGTTAGTGATTCAGCGACAACAACATTTCCCTCGGCGTCGGCAGCGATGAAGTGCTCCTCGACCATGGCATCACCCTCGGCGTCGACGATTGTGATGGTTTCATCAAGAACGATGTCACCGTCTTCGTCGAAGATCGCAACGGTTTCGTCGATCATGAGGTCGCCCTCGTCGTCGGTAACGATCGTCACGTCGTCGATAACCACAACACCCTGGCCATTGACCTCGAGAATGTCGATCGTCTCCACGTGTTCGCCAATGACGGATCCATCCTCGTCGAGGATGTCCTCGGACAAAACGATTTCGTCGACAAGTTCAACCTCGTCGCCGGAAAATCGATCGGGAGCGGACCATTCACCTGAGTTACTCATGGGCCTGAGGCTAGCGGCGAGATGCATGAGCTCGCGGATGTGCTGCCTCGTACACCGCAAAGAGTCGGTCGTTTGAGACCATCGTGTACACCTGCGTCGTAGCGATAGAAGCGTGACCCAGTAGTTCCTGCACTGCCCGGATATCAGCTCCGTGATCGAGCATGTGCGTCGCACAGGAGTGGCGCAAAACATGTGGAGTCAGTCGAGCACCGAGACCAGCCGCGTCTCCATATTTTCGGACAATCGCCCACGCCCCCTGGCGCCCGAGGCGGCCACCTCGGGCGTTGAGGAAAACAGCGTCTGCGTCAGAGCGAGTTGCGAATCGTTCAGGGGCGAGCGCCCCCCGTCCGGCATCCTCAAGCCAACTCGCCAATGCAACACGAGCCCAACGCCCAATCGGAACGACGCGTTCTTTCGACCCTTTTCCGAAAAGACGCAGCAATCCAGCATCGAGATCAACGTCACCAAGGCTCAATGCACAAACCTCTGAGATGCGCGCACCTGTGCCATAGAGCACCTCAAGGATTGCCCGGTCACGCCGTGCAATCGCAGTGTCGCCTTCCACCTGATCAAGTAGGGCGGTCACCTCAGCCTCGGTCAGCGCTTTTGGTAATCCCGCAGGAACTCGGGGTGTCTCGATTCCCGCCGATGGGTCTATGGCCGAAAGCCCCTCGTCGGAACGGAATCGATGGAGCGATCGAACTGCGACCGTTGCCCGTTTCACAGATGAAGGTGCCAACCCTCGCTCTCGAAGAACCCCGACATAGGCATCGAGGTCTGATGCCCGAATTGCATCAAGCGTTCGTCCGGTTTCAGAGAGCCAAAGGCAGTAGGCGGTGAGATCGCGTCGATACGCAGCAAGCGTGTTGACCGAACGACCGCGCTCGGCCGTCAACCATGTCAGAAACTCCTCAACATCGAGAGGAAGTTCCCAATCTTCAGGGAGCTCAGCCACCGCCAACCAGTGTCGCGGCCAGATATAAACCAATCACCGTTTTCGTATCGATGAGTGAACCATCGGAAATCATCGCGAACGACTCTTCGAACGTAAACCGCTCGATAGTCATATGTGACTCCTCGATCCCTTGAACATCGCGCGGCACCGACTCGAGGTTGCGACCCAGGTACACCCAGGAGAGTTCGTCGCTGAAACCGGGAGCGTTGGCAAAGGTTCCTAACAGTTCCAACGTTCCAGCTCGCATCCCGATCTCTTCGCCAAGTTCGCGCTGAGCCGTTTCGGCGGGAGGTTCGCCCGCCACATCTCGTTTGCCCGCAGGAATTTCAAGGATGTAGCGATCGAGAGAAGGGCGATACTGACGAACCATGATCACGCGACCATCGTCGTCGATAGGGACGACCGAAACCGCGCCCGGATGACGCACGATGTCACGACTGAACGATTCACCCTCGGGCGAGACGAAGTCGGCCCGAACGAGATCAAAGATGTAACCGCTATGGAGGACAACTTCGTCGACCTTGCGGAACTGCTCGCTCACGCTGTCAACGACTCGGAATCGAATTCAGGGAGATGTGGGTTGCGGCCTTCCGACCGAGACAACGCTGCACCGATGAACTCACGGAACAACGGCGCAGGACGTTCTGGTCGGCTCTTGAATTCCGGGTGCGCCTGTGTGCCGATCCAATACGGATGATTCTTGAGTTCAATAAACTCAACGAGGCGGCCATCGGGCGAGGTTCCTGAACAAACAAAGTCTGACTCATCGAAACGATTTCGGAACTTCGAGTTGAACTCGTAGCGATGACGATGCCGTTCTGAGACGACTTCGGATTCGTAGATTTCGGCAACGCGTGAGCCCGGTTGAAGTTGGGCGACATAGGCACCCAACCGCATCGTTCCACCCATGTCGGTAACATCTCGCTGAGTTTCCATCAGATCGATAACCGCGAATGGCGTCTGCGGGTCGAATTCGCTCGAATGCGCACCAGTCATACCAAGGACATTGCGGGCGTACTCAATGGTCATGACCTGCATGCCAAGACAAAGACCAAGACAGGGAAGGTCGTTCTCTCTGGCGTACTGGGCCGCGGTGATCTTTCCTTCAACTCCACGTTCGCCGAAGCCACCGGGGATGACGATGCCGTCGAGTTCACCGAGTCGTCCGTCGGCAGTCATCGCTTCGACGTCTTCGGCCTGTACCCATTCAATTAAAACATCGGCTGCATGGGAAAAACCACCGTGTTTCAGTGATTCAACAACTGAAAGATACGCATCAGGGAGGGCAACGTACTTGCCAATGATTCCGATGCGAACCGGAATGTTTGAATTCTCGACTCGGTCAACGAGGATCTCCCATTCCGACAAATCGATGTCGCGATCGGAGAAACCGAACATCTTGCAGACGTACTCATCGAGGCCTTCTTCATGCATGATGAGCGGAACCTCGTAAAGGTTTCGCGCATCAGCAGCGTTCACGACAGCTTCAACGGGAACGTCGCACAGATTCGAGATCTTGCGCTTGAGGTCGGGAGAAAGCGCCGCTTCGCTTCGACAAACAATGATGTCGGGCTGAATGCCGCGGCTACGGAGTTCGGTCACCGAGTGCTGCGTGGGCTTGGTCTTTTGCTCGCCCGACGGACCAATGAATGGCACCAGGGTCACGTGCACATAGCAAACGTTCTCACGACCGACATCGAGCCGGAACTGACGAATGGCTTCGAGGAACGGAAGGATCTCGATATCGCCCACGGTTCCACCGATTTCGGTGATGACAACATCGACCGATTCAGCGGCCAAGCGAGTGATGCGGCGCTTGATCTCGTCAGTGATATGCGGAATGACCTGCACGGTCTTGCCCAAGTAATCGCCACGGCGCTCTGCGGCGATCACAGCTGAGTAAATCGATCCAGTTGTGGCATTTGAATCGCGGCTTAATGGCTCGTCGATGAAACGTTCGTAATGCCCAAGGTCGAGGTCGGTTTCGCCACCGTCATCAGTCACAAAGACTTCACCGTGTTCGAACGGGTTCATCGTGCCGGGATCAACGTTGAGATACGGATCGAGCTTCTGCATCGTGACTCGGAGGCCACGGCTCTTCAGCAAACGGCCAAGCGATGATGCCGTGATGCCCTTCCCCAACGAAGAGGCCACACCCCCTGTGACGAAGATGTGCTTGGTCATTGGAGGGGCCTCCCGGCGTTAGTTAACACGTCGGGATGGCATCGTAGCCCCGTTCTGAGTGCCTCGGTGCGCATTGCTCGGTGACGTCAGACCGGAACTGATCAGCGACTCAGGATTGTGTGCTTTCGAGCAGTTCACGAGCGTGCTGCTGGGCCGTTGACGATTCGGGTGTTCCCGAAAGCATTCGAGCGAGTTCAGTGACTCGTTCCTCGCCATTGACCACAGAGATTTTCGTCGTCGTTGTCGAATCGGTTGCAACCTTGTCAACAACCACATGGGCATCGGCCCAACTCGCGACCTGTGCGAGATGGGTAACGACGAGCACCTGATGGTCGACCCCAAGTGCCGCGAGCGAACGCCCCACAGCGACCGCCGCCGCGCCACCAATTCCCGCATCGACCTCGTCGAAGACCAACACTGGCGGACCTTCGGTGAGTACAAGTCGCAAGGCCAACATCGCTCGGGCGAGTTCTCCGCCCGAGGCCACTTTGGCCAACGGTTGGAGCTCCATGCCGGGATTCGCAGCAAACCGGAATGTGACATCACGCCCGGCAACGCCAGCGACCTCGACCTCGAGTCGGGCTTTTGGTAGCGCCAGATCGGGAAGATGAGCCTGAACCGCGTTCGCTAAGGCCGGTGCGGCGAGACTGCGAGCTTCGGAAACCACTGTTTCTGCATCGTTGAGCGCCGAACGAGCAACGAGAATCTGAGCATCGATCGCGGCTGCGAGTTCGTCGTGGCCCTCGAGCTCCACCAACCGGCGATTCGCATCGTCTCTCCACGAAATGACCTCTTCCAAGGTTTCGCCGTATTTGCGGCGCAAATCCTGGAGGAGTTTGCGACGGTCGCCGATCTCAGCAAGTTTCTCGGGGTCACTCTCAATACCTTCGGCAGTCGATCGCAGTTCACGAGCAAGGTCATCGATTTCGGCCTGCGCATCGCGAAGTCGGACGACCACCGCGGCAAAGAGCGTTCGGTCGCCAAGTCCGGCCACGGCACGACCAATGGCATCGGTCGCTCCGCCATCGGAACTCAGCGCATCGAGAGCAAGAATTGCTGCTTCTCGGTACCCGCCCGCATCTGCGAGCAATTCCGCCTGAGATCGAAGGTTTGCGTCTTCGTTGGGATCGTCAAGGGCGGCGGCCACCAGTTCCTCGACTTGAAATCGAAGTAGATCGATTTCGCGCGCACGGTCGCGTGGGTCGCCCCCCAACGAGGAACGCTGCGCCTCGAGGTCGATGACGCGCTGGCGAGCAAGGCGTAACGGTTGCAGATCTACCCCTCCGAATCGATCGAGGGCTTGACGTTGCACCGAGCTCGTGAGCAATGACTGATGGTCGTGTTGGCCGTGGAGATCGACGAGGCGGCTTCCCACCTCGGAGAGCTCGGCGATGGTTGCGAGACTGCCGTCGATGTAGCCACGAGATCGGCCTTTGGCGGGCAGGACCCGACGAACAATGCAGTCACGATCGCCAAGATCAAAGCGACCTTCAACTACCGCTTCGTCGGCACCAGGACGAACCATGGAGGTTTCGGCCTTACCGCCCACCAATAATTCGATGGCGGTGACGACAAGTGTCTTTCCTGCACCGGTCTCGCCCGTCACCGCGGTCATACCCGGAGCGAACACGAGCGAGAGTTCTTCGATCACACCGAGATTGCAGACTCGAAGTTCGCTCAGCATTGGGTCGACCCTTGACTATCGATCGGACAGACCGAACTTGGCCTTGAGGATGGCGTGGAAATCGCGAGGTCCGGAAAGTACGAGTCGGGCGACATGGTTCGATGCACGACAGCGGACGATGTCGCCCGGTTGCAGATCGCCGAGATGTCGACCATCGACGACTAACGCCGCTTCGCGGTTACCTGAAACCGTGAGGCAAACATCGGAATCGTCATCGAGAATAAGGGTGCGATCGAACAGCATGTGCGGGGACACCGGAGTGAGCAGCAATGCGCGATGCGTCGGCTCGACGATTGGTCCACGTGCAGAAAAGGCATAGGCCGTTGAACCGGTTGCCGTTGCAACGATTAGACCATCTGCCGCGTACGGCGTGAAGTACGCGCCATCGAGGGCAACATCGAGTCGGATGGTGTGCCCCGCCGCGGTCTTTTCAAGAACGGCTTCGTTGAGCGCGAGAACTGTGGTTTCCGTAGCTCCACCCGAGGGTGCCTCGATTTCAATGTCGAGAAGCATTCGTTCTTCGATCAGATGCTCGCCAGCAAGAACCCGTTCGAGCGCAGGACGCAGCCCATCGGGTTCGATGTCGGTGAGGTAGCCAAGTGTTCCGAGATTCACACCCAGCACCGGAACCTCGTGCCGAGCGACGAGCGCGACAGTTCGGAGCATCGTGCCGTCACCTCCGAGGCTGACAGCAAGGTCGAGGCCTTGGACAAGCTCGGCATCGGAGACGCCGAGATCAGGGCGACCAAGAAGCGCTGCATCTTCGACCGGGAGCACCACACGGTGCCCGTCGTTCATGAGCCACCCAATGGTGTCGAGCGCGACTGATGCCGCTTCCTCTCGGAGTGGATGCACGACAAATGCGAACGCAGCCATGATCAGTCTTCTCCGCCGGGCAGAGCAACGACGTCGAGGCATCCGGTGACAAGGTCGAAGGCTGCGTCGAGCGATGAGGGATCAAGAGAGCTATGACCACTAATGGGGTCGACGGACCCGGCGAAGCGGCCAAGCAGAATGAACTCCACGTTTCCGTCGGAACCTGTGATGGGCGAAACCATGACCCCCATGATGGCCGCATTCCGCTCCAGAAGCGCAGCCGATACCTCGGCCAGCACCCGTCGCCAGATGAGTGGGTTATCGATGATGCCTTTGCCCTTGCTCACTTCAGTGCGACCAGCCTCGAACTGCGGCTTCACGAGCAGGACGTAGACCGCTCCAGGGGTGGCGGCTGCGCCCAGGGTGTCGAGCACCAGCGACAGCGAGATAAAGGACAAATCGCCCACGACGAGGTCGACAACAGGGCCAAGTAGTGCCGGATCGACTGTCCGGAGATTGGTTCGTTCGATCGAATGGACTCGAGGATCGCGCTCTAATTTTTCGTGGAGTTGGTTATGCCCGACATCGACAGCAACGACCTCCGAAGCGCCGTACTGCAGCACGCAATCGGTGAAACCGCCAGTAGAGGCTCCGGCGTCAAGAACTCGAGCACCCGCAACGATGTCGTGCAGGGCGAAGTGTTCGACTGCGCCTTCAAGCTTTGCTCCGGCTCGACTCACATACTTCGGAGGCGGACCATGCACCAGAACCGCCTCGGAGGCATCGACCATACGTGAGGCCTTTGTTGCTGGAGCCCCTCCGACCGTGACGCGACCGGCAGCGATATCGGCCTGCGCGCGCTCGCGCGATGCGGCCAAACCACGACGCACTAGTTCGGTATCGAGTCGACGACGGGCACCCATTGCCGGCGACGCTACTTATCGAGCTCGCGGCCCGATAGGGCCTGAGAGACCAACGCGTGGAGCGAGTCCGCCACGAGATCGGGTCGGGGTTCGACAGGCAGATCTGCGTTCGATGTAACCCCTGTGAGCACCAGCGCAAACCTCCATCCAAGGGTGAGAGCGAACCGTCCATCGGTATCAGGCCGATCCCCGACCATGATGCCGTCGGCACCTAGTAACTCGTGCACGATGTCGGCGATGGGCTGATGGGGTTTGCCTGCGATCTCCGGAGTAACGCCGGAGGCAACTGCAATCGATGCGAGCAATGCCCCGCCTCCGGGCACAGGACCTGCAGCGGTGGGATAGGTGGAGTCATCGTTGGTACCAAGCAAACGAGCGCCATTCCGAACAGCGGTGGAGGCGGCAGTCATCCGCTGATAATCGAATGTCGGGTGATAGCCGACCACCACAACATCAAAGGTCGCGCCCAGTGCGGTCGGATCGCTCGCATCGATGGTTTCTACATCGCGACGCTGCAACTCATCGACAACCCCAGGCCCAGCGCAGACAAGAGCACGAGAACCGCAAGGAACCATCGCAGCCGCGGCCATCGCCGAGGTGATCACGCCGTCCGATGCATCAATGCCGTGGCGTTCAAGCTTGGCGGCGATGTCGTCACGCCGACCAAAAGAGAAGTTCGTGACGAATCCGACATGCTCTCCGGCATCGCGCAATGCTGCGATGGCTTCGGCGGCTCCGGCGATGGGCTCATCCTCCAACCACACGACACCATCAAGATCAAGGGCCCATGCCATGTCGAGAGTCTCCCACCTCTTGAATCCAATCGTGACGACCGACCAAATTCGTTCGCGTCACTCAGCATTGCGCGTCTGCTAGTACTACTTAGTGCCACGCTTCGAACCATTCATCGGTATTCGCTACGACACCGAAACACTTGATCCCGCGCTCGTTACGGCTCCCCCTTACGACGTGATCAGCCCAACCGATCGGGCCGCTCTTGTTGCCAGCGCTCCGGCCAATGTTGTTCGCATTGATCTTCCGATCGACGGCGACGACCCCTATGGCGACGCTGCTCAACAGTTCGCTCAGTGGCGCTCTGAAGGCGTCCTCGTCGACGACCTTCAGCCTTCATTCACGGTGTACCGAATGGATGCCCCCGACGAGAACGGCATCATCGGCCACACCACCGGAGTCATCGGAGCAATGGAACTCACCCGACCAGGCGAAGGCGACATTCTTCCGCACGAGTTCACAACTCCGAAGGCCAAAAGCGACCGGCTCGACCTCCTTCGTTCCACCCGTTCCAACCTTTCTGCAGTCTGGGGGCTCTCCCCCGCCCGAGGTCTCACTGCGCTTCTCGAGAGCACGGAAGCGCCGCTGTGTCGATTCGAAGCCGACGGGGTTACTCATTCAGTGTGGCGAATCACCGATACCGCGCGTATCGATGCAATCCGCGCGGCAATCGGTTCGGCACCGATCGTCATCGCCGATGGACATCACCGCTACGAAACCTCTCTCGCCTATCGCGACGAACGCCGAGCATCCGAAGGCGACGGAGGCCAAGCCGACGCGGTCATGACATTCGTTGTTGAACTAATCGAGGATGAACTCGATGTCGGTCCTATCCACCGTTTGCTCTCGGGCCTGCCCGAGGGTTTCGATCTTCGTGCGGCCTTTGACCCCTTCTTCGAAATCGAAGCGTTTGCCTTCAACGATGCACCAACGGTTCGTCGCATCCAAGAACTTGGCGGCCTCGTGCTCGTTCTACCGGGCGACGCGTGGTTGCTTCGCCCTCGTGCCGAGACCATTTCCGCAACTCGCGATCTTGATTCCAGTCGACTCGACCTCGCCCTTGCGTCGTTGCCCAACCACTCGTTGGTGTACCAACACGGCGTCGAGCACATTCGCTCAGCAGTTGAGACAGGTGCTGCTCAAGCTGGCGTCCTGTTGCGCCCAGTCACCATCGATCAGATCATCGAGATCGCCAAGGGCGGCGAAAAGATGCCACCAAAGTCAACGTTCTTTGCGCCCAAACCCCGCACTGGCGTGGTTTTCCGTTCCATCGATTAGTCACGCATTCGATAACGCAAACGGGCCGACCCGAAGGCCGGCCCGTTGCACTTCAGTTCGAGTCAGAACAACTCACGCAATGGTGATTGATTCATCTAAATAAACGTCTTGGATGGCATTGAGGAGCGCGACTCCGTCGGCCATTGGCCGCTGGAACGCTTTACGGCCAGAGATGAGACCGGTGCCGCCACCACGCTTGTTAATGACTGCAGTGCGCACTGCGTCGGCGAGGTCGGAGGAACCCTTTGATTCGCCGCCAGAATTGATCAGGCCGATGCGGCCCATGTAACAGTTCGCAACCTGCCAGCGGGTGTAATCGATCGGGTGGTCCGAGACGAGATCGCCGTAGACAAGCTTCGAGGTCTTTCCATACCCCTCGAGAACGTTGTACCCACCGTTCTTGGTTGGAAGCTTCTGCTTAATGATGTCGGCCTGGATGGTGACGCCGAGGTGATTGGCCTGGGCAGTGAGATCAGCGGCGTCGTGGTAATCGACCCCATCGACCTTGAACGCGTTATTGCGGAGGTAGCACCACAACACGGTGAACATGCCGAGTTCGTGAGCTCGCTGGAACGCCTCGGCGACCTCGATGATCTGATGATGAGATTCGGGTGAGCCGAAGTAGATCGTTGCACCAACCCCGGCAGCGCCGAGCTCGTAGGCCTCTTCAACGGTTCCGAACATGATTTGGTCGAACTCGTTGGGGTAGGTCATGAGTTCGTTGTGATTGATCTTCACAATGAAGGGGATGCGATGCGCATACCTACGAGACATCGTGCCGAGAACACCGAAGGTGGTGGCAACGGCGTTGCAGCCACCTTCGATCGCAAGCTTGATGATGTTCTCTGGATCGAAGTACATCGGGTTCGGGGCGAACGATGCAGCAGCCGAATGCTCGATGCCCTGATCGACGGGAAGGATCGACACGTAACCAGTGTCGGCGAGACGTCCGTGGCCGAACATCGACTGAAGGTTGCGCAGGACCTGCGGCGAACGATCTGACTGCAGATAGACCCGTTCGACAATGTCGCCGCCCGGCTGCGTCAGCTGATCTGCAGTAATGCCCTTACACGTAAAGGTCAGCAACTCTTCGGCTTCGTCGCCGAGTAGTCCTTTGATGTCGGTCATGCCTCTCCTCGATCATCTGATGCGCCCGTGCCCACCAGACCAATTAGATGTGCAGGCGCACATCGATCCGTTGTTCGGGAGCGAGCCTAGGCCAGCCAGACCGACCAGATGATCGTGTCGAACATGCCGTGACAGTGCCATAGAGACCGTGTTTTAGAGACAGGGCCTTAGAAAGAGGGCCTCAGAGATTGAGGTCTTCGACTCGTGGCTCGAGTGCGGTCCGAATCCGCACCCCAGATCGGGCGCTGAGAATTTTGTCGGCATGCACCTCGGTGCGAGTTGCGGTGGACCCGCCAGCACGGAAGAACCGGCGGCGAATCCGGCCCACAACGACGACGTCGTCGCCCTCGACGAACTTGACCGCAGCCGCGGCCGGGTTGGGCCACACCACCGGCACCGACTCGGCCGGACCTTCGTCCAAACGCACGGTGAGATCAAGTGACATGAGTTCATCGCCAGAAGCAAGCACGCGGAACTCTGGGTCTCGGCGAATGAGACCTCGGAGAACGACAAGGTTGGACCCGGCAGGCACGAGCTCGGTACTGGCACTCGAAGTAACCAATGGAACAGAGGCAGTGCTGCGTGTTGAAGCGGTGCTCTGAGTTGTAGCGGTGCTACGTGTTGAAGCAGCACCCCGGCGTGATGGTGATGCACTTCGTTGTGTTGTTACGGCCATGAGGCCTCCCAGAATTGCGATCGGACGAGCGCCGACCGACGGTCACTGGGGGAAGTGGTGCACAACGTAGAACGGGGGTGAGACAGATCAGCGAAGTGCGCGAACCCGAAGACGGACATCGGCAAAATCGGGATCCATGTTCTCAATTCGACCAAACATTGTGCGGGCCTTTGGAAGATCTCCGGAACGCTCGTAGAGATCGGCCAACACATAGGCACGCCGCAGATGATGAGGCATCGGGCGTTTGGGAAAATTGAAACCCTGCTCGAGAAGCGCAATCGCACCAGCGAGATCATCTCGGTCGGCCAACGAACCAGCCATGACGATGCGGCCCTCTGTCACCAACTCTGCACTCGGAGACGCAGCACGCAGCTCGTCCCATAGTTCGCCAACCTGTGTCCACTGACGCATGGCGCGATAGCAATCGGCGAGCACCGGATGTTGATCAGTGGAGTTACTCAACAGACGAAATGCTTCGAGTTCACGCGCTGCCGGCTTCCACTTTTCCTGGCGGTAGAGCGTGAGTCCATAAAGTTCGTGCACTGCGGCAACGGTCGGGGCTTCATCGACAGACTTTTTAAGAATGCGGGCGGCATCGCCGTATCGTTCTGCTTCAAAGTGCTCTGCCGCTTCCGCTAAGCGCTTTTCCACGCGCTCAGTGCGGGCAGATCCGACGGCGCGAGAAAGTTGCTCGCGAACCTCGCCGGCCAAATCAATCGGAGCAGGATCACGGGGACGTGAACTGCCGCGTGAACTACTGCGTGAAACTGCAGGTGCGGCGTCATCGCTCACTTCGGTAATGATCGCTTCGTCCTCTGACGTGCGAGCGTCGTTTGCCGCACGTCGTTCGGCATCGGTGGCTTCGTCGGGAATCGTTCCTGGAGCCGCCCGACGCGCTGAGTCGGGACGACGCTGAGGGGTGGCGGCCTCGACTGCGTCTCTCCAGGCGCGAGACGCGCCTACGACTCGACGACCAGTTGCGGCACCGGCACCCCGTCGAGCGACACCGCCCCATGTGCGCGGGGTTTCAAGTGCCGGACCATCGGCCCAGCCGTCTTCGCTCGTTGAGCGGCGTGTGGCGCGGTCATCGCCACCGCTGCGAGCCCGAGGGCTCGGAGCACTTCCGGAACGAGGTCGATCAGAACTACCTGAAGGTCGACTCGGGCGGCCGGAACCGGTTCGATCCGATGAACTCGACCGTGGACTTGAGCCCGTGCCCGATCGCGACGGAGCGCCGGATCGAGATGATGGACCCGAACGCGGGCCTGAACCCGTTCGACCCGAAGAGGATCCACCCGAAGACGCTCCACCCGAGGATCGGGGCGAACTGGAGCCCGAACCGCTGCTCCCACCCCGTGACGGCTTCCCGCCGGAGGTCGGACGGCCAGAACTCTCGGAGCTCGATCGACTCGACGGCCGGGCCGAACCGCGACCAGCCGAACCGGATCCCGATCCAGATCCACCCTTGGATCCGCCTTTGGAATTGCCCTTTGCCGGACCTGGCTTCCCCGAATGACGTCCGCCGCCTCGAGGGCCGTTTGACTTGCCCGAGCGCGACGAACTGGAAGAAGAAGGACTGGCCATGTGACCAACCTACCGGTCCTCGACCCCTACCCTGAAAACGAGCCATCTGACCGGTATCGACGCTCCAACGATTCAGGAATAAATCAGAGCACCTCCTTTAAACAAAATCGCGTGGGAACAAAACGAGAAAAGGACCCCCTACGGGGGCCCTTTTCTTTCTGAGAAATCCGGCGGCGTCCTACTCTCCCAGGGAGTCTACTCCCAAGTACCATCGGCGCTGGTGGGCTTAACTTCCGTGTTCGGAATGGGAACGGGTGTGACCCCACCGCCATAGCCACCGAAACCTTTGTCAAAAGGGTGCGCCAGAACCGACCAAAGGTCGGACCTGTCGCGGCCCCTTCAGAACTCCATAGCGAGCACGAACATCTGTGTCGATCCAAGCCCTCGGCCGATTAGTACCGGTCGGCTGAATGCGTTACCGCACGTACACCTCCGGCCTATCAACGTGGTGGTCTTCCACGGGCCTTACCAGATTGACTCTGTGGGAGATCTCATCTTGGAACGGGTTTCCCACTTAGATGCTTTCAGCGGTTATCCCTTCCGTAGGTCGCTAACCAGCCATGCCCTTGGCAGGACAACTGGCACACGAGAGCTACGTCCATCCCGGTCCTCTCGTACTAGGGATAGCCTTCCTCAAATCTCCTCCGGCTGCAGAGGATAGGGACCGAACTGTCTCACGACGTTCTAAACCCAGCTCGCGTACCGCTTTAATGGGCGAACAGCCCAACCCTTGGGACCTGCTTCAGCCCCAGGATGCGATGAGCC
>JBIIVE010000117.1:0-4995 GCA_044339605.1 Acidimicrobiales bacterium | reverse complement strand
CTGAGGTTCGGGACTCGCCGCGCATTGTGTTGATTCCCGTGGGCAGCCTCGAGCAACACGGCCCCCATCTTCCGCTCGACACCGACACGCGTATTGCCACTGCGATTGCGGAACATGTGTGTGAACTGCGGGAGGACCTTGTTGTGGGGCCTGCAGTTGGCATTGGCGCATCGGGTGAACACGCAGGATTCGAGGGCACGTTGTCGATCGGCACCGACGCGCTCACCACTGTTCTGGTGGAACTGGCTCGGTCCACCGATGCATTTGCCGGGGTTGTGTTCGTGAACGGTCATGGCGGAAACCACGATGCACTTTTGGCCGCACGCGCCATCCTCCGACTGGAAGCTCGCACGGTTGTTGCGTGGTCGCCTTCGATTCCCGGCGGCGATGCCCATGCCGGTCGCAGCGAAACCTCGATCCTCCTGGCCATTGACCCCGAGTGCGTGCGTACCGACGCGATGGAAGCGGGTGCGACTGCTCCACTCGGTGAACTTCTCGACGATCTTCAGTCCGGCGGTGTGAAGTCCGTCAGTGAAAACGGCGTACTTGGCGATCCGACGACCGCAACTGCCGAACACGGCAACGAACTTTTTCTTGGTCTCATCGCTGACCTTGCTCTCACCATCGACAAAGTATTTCCTCGATGACTAGCGAACTTGCTGGTCTCTTCGTTGTTGGTGATCCTTCACTGCAACGCAAGGATCGTGGCACGGTGCTACTGGGCGGTTCGCCGCTTCGCATTGTGCGCATCAGCGAAAAAGGCGCCGATCTGGTCGATGACTTGTTGAATGGCAACCCAGTTCCGCCCGGTAAGGGGGCCACATCACTTGTGCGTCGTCTCCTCGACGGCGGCCTTCTGCAACCGGTTCCTGCAACAACGCCGTTCACGGCGGGCGATGTCACCGTCGTTGTTCCTGTGCGCGGTGAACTTGAACCCGGATTACTCGACGGCATCGGCCCCGCCGCAAGCATCATCGTGGTCGATGACGAAAGCGCTCAACCAGTTGTTGTTCCATCGAAGACAACCCATGGAACAAGGGTGGTGTGCGTTCGCCGCGCAACAAACGGTGGACCAGCCGCCGCGCGCAATACCGGTCTTGGCGAGGTCAGCACTTCACTTGTTGCGTTTCTCGACGCCGATTGCCTTCCTCGACCCGGCTGGCTCGAACTACTCCTCGAACAATTCGGCGACCCTGCGGTTGCGGTTGTTGCGCCGCGCATCACCGCGATTGAACCGCTCGGTGCTCCTGACCACCCCTTGCTTTCCCGCTACGAACGGGTGAATGCCTCACTTGATCGCGGCACGCAGCGCGGTCGCGTTCGAGCCCGCACTCGCATTTCGTATGTTCCGTCCGCTGCGCTTGTTTGCCGCGTCGATGCCCTCAACGCAGTTGGTGGGTTCGACGAGGCCATGTCTGTTGGTGAAGACGTTGATCTTGTTTGGAAACTCGATGAAGCAGGCCACACCGTTCGCTATGAACCGGGCGTGAGGGTCGGCCACCGGCATCGCACAACACCGTGGGCCTGGCTTCGTCGCCGTTTCGATTACGGGACCTCTGCCGGCCCACTTGCGAAGCGACACCCGGGAGCGTTGGCGCCTATCGAAGCCTCCGGTTGGAGCATTGCCACGTGGGGTCTTGTGGCAACAGGCCATCCCCTTGCAGCCGGCGCCGTTGTTGGCGCCACGGCGGGAATGCTCAGCGGAAAACTTGGTGCGCTCTCCCGACCAATGCCGGTGGCGGCGCAACTGGCTGGTCGCGGACACCTCAGTGCCGGGCGCACAATCGCGCAAGGTCTCGTTCGCCCTCTTTGGCCGGTTACCGCGCTGGCGATTGTGTTTCTCCCCTGGCGTCGCCTCAAATTGGCGCTCGTTGCGGCCGTACTCGCGCCATCGATCATCGACTGGATCCGCACCCGACCAGACATTGCGCCACTGCCCTATGTGGCCCTTCGCTTGGCCGATGACATGGCCTACGGAGCTGGGGTGTGGGCCGGTTCAGTGCGCGCTGGAACCCTCGAGCCGCTTCTGCCCGAGGTCACCAGTTGGCCGAAACCCAGCCGCTATTCGCGCTGGCGTTCAGCAGTTTCGTAGTTCGGCGATCAGCCGACGTTGAGAAGATCAACGACGAACACGAGGGTTTCGCCGCCCTTGATGACGCCACCGGCGCCACGATCGCCGTAACCGAGGTGCGACGGGATCGTGATGCTGCGTCGGCCGCCAACCTTCATGCCGGCAACACCTTGGTCCCAACCAGCGATGACCTGGCCAGCACCGAGACGGAACTCAAAGGTGTCGTTGCGGTCCCATGACGCGTCGAACTGCTGGCCATCGCTCCAGGCCACACCCACGTAGTGCACGGTGACGTTGGCGCCGGCAACAGCTTCGGTGCCGGTTCCAACTTCGATGTCGTCGAGGACGAGGTCAGCCGGAGGGGCGGTGTCGGGAATGGTCACGGTTGGTTTGGTGTCAGCCATGATCGAAACCTAGCGCCAGTCGAGAACCTTTTCGTGACGCAGCGCGCCGTTTGTCAGCGCGGTCGTTTCATGAGAACGGTTCGCCACTCGCCATCAGCACGAACCTCGGTTCGAAGAGCACCACTCTGCTCGAAGGAGGAGATGACGGTCTCGACCTGTTCTCCAAGTAGTCCGCTCAGCACCAGAACACCCTCGGGTTTGGTTACCTGCACCAGTGCAGCTGCCATCGAAGCCAACGTGGCGGCGCCGATGTTGGCAAAAACAACATCGAACGTCGTTGGGTCGAGTTCATCAATCGTTGCTGTCGACACCTCAACGAGATCAGCAACATTGTTCGTGAGTGCGTTGTCGAGCGTTGCAACAATTGCGTCAGCAGCAATGTCGGTTGCAATCACCATCGTTGCGCCACGAAGTGCTGCGGCGATCGCCAATATTCCGCTTCCGCAACCGATGTCGGCCACGGCGCATCCCGGAGTCACAAGATCGACGACCGCCTCGAGACACATCCGGGTGGTTTCGTGCGACGCGCTACCAAAGGCATGTCCCGGATCAATCACAATCACGAGGTCGTTCTCGGCGACGTCGATCGGCGTCTCTAACCACGGCGGAACGATGACCGTCGAACCGATTCGCCACACCTGTGCGTGATCACGCCATGCATCGAGACCTTCATCGGCAGCAACGGGTTCGGCGGTTGGTGCCCATCGCTCGGTCAGCACCTTTAGAACGTGTTGCGCAATGGTCTTCTCGCAACCAATTCGAAGTTCAACAGCACCGTCAGGCCGCGGTTGCTCCTCGATGCCGCTGACGCCCAGGTCCCATACAAGTCCAGAAACGAGATCGACCTCGGCAGGGTCGACGACGACAACGATCGACATCCATTCAGTCACCGACCGAGGTACTCGTCGCGGATCTGTTGCTTGTAGAGCTTGCCGGTTGGCAGTCGAGGCAGCTCGTCGCGGAAATCAAAAACGCGAGGAACTTTGAAACCAGCAAGGTGTTCACGGGCGTACGCGCGCAGAACCTCAACGGTGGCATCGTCTGCGGCGATCCCCGGCTCGAGTTGCACAACCGCGTGCACGTACTCGCCGAACTCGGGATCGGGAAGTCCGAAGACGGCAACGTCGACAACATCGGGATGCATGATCAGCGCTGATTCGATTTCAGCGGGGTAAATGTTCACGCCGCCCGAGATGATCGTGAACGCACGGCGGTCGGTGAGATAAAGAAAGCCGTCTTCGTCGAGATATCCAATGTCACCAAGCGTCATCCAGTTCTCACGCTGCGGATGGCGACTGTCCTTCGTCTTTTCCGGATCTCCGTGATATTCGAAATTGGCTTGGGGTTGTTCGAAATACACGAGACCAGTTCCACCGGCTTCGAGTTCGTTCCCTTCATCGTCGCAAATATGTGGGATGCCATTAATCGGCTTACCGACCGAACCCGGATGCGCCAGCCACTCCTCGGACGTAAGGAATGTCATTCCGGTGCCTTCGGTGCCTGCGTAGTACTCACTAACGATCGGGCCAAGCCATTCGATCATTTGCCGTTTGGCCTCGGGAGGACACGGCGCCGCGGCATGCACCATCAACTGAAGGCTCGACAAGTCGTATTTCGACTTGACCTCATCGGGAAGACCCAACATTCGGACCATCATCGTGGGAACAACCTGTGCGTGTGTCACCGAATCGCGTTCGACGATGCGCAAGAACTCTTCGGCATCGAACTTCTCCAGCACAACAACCGTGCCGCCGATTTCGTGAACACCACAGGACCAAATAATTGCCGCCGAGTGATAGAGCGGCGCCGGACACAAGTAGATCGACTCAGAGTTCATCCCCAACATGAACTGCAAGAGCAACGAGATCGTTCCGCCCTGGCCATCATCAATTGTTCGATCGGGAAGCGCGCGCTTAATTCCCTTCGGCCGACCGGTCGTACCCGAGGAATAGAGCATGAAGTCGCCACGGGGTTGTTCAGCAAAGACTTCATCGCTCGCCGACGCAATCGCGTCTTCATACGACTCGAAACCGTCAACGATTCCGTCCATCATCAACCGAATCTGACAATCAGGGATGAACTCCAACATCTCGGTCGCAACCTTCGACTGTTGCGTCGTCGAGATGAATGCTTTCGCGCCTGAATCAGTGATGAGGTACGCAGCTTCTTCGGCCTGTAGGTAGCGGTTCACGGTGACGAGGTACATACCGGAACGCAACGCGGCCCACGCAACTTCGAAGTAGCGGGGATGGTTCTCGGCGAATATCGCCACCATGTCGCCGCGACCAAGACCGCGCTCGTGAAGTAAGCGCGACAGTCGCCGCGATCGTTCATCGAGTTCGGCGTAGGTCACGACCGTTCCCGAAGATCCCATGATCACTGCGGGTTTATTTGGCGTTGTACGCCCGTACTCTCCCGGATACATAACTCCCCCTCGCCCAAACTGCCATCGGCTACAACGAAACGGACCCTAGTGCCCGAGTTCTGTCGATGACCATCGGCCCGATCGAGTTAGTCGCT
>JBIIVE010000053.1:0-14460 GCA_044339605.1 Acidimicrobiales bacterium | reverse complement strand
ACCATCACAAAGTGGTTCAAGGCAGTCGGCGACTCCGTTGCTGAAGACGAGGTCTTGTTTGAGGTTTCCACCGACAAGGTCGACTCCGAAGTTCCGTCGCCGGTCGGTGGTGTGCTTACCGAGATCCGTGTTGCCGAGGGCGACACTGTCGATGTCGGAACCGTTATTGCCGTTGTCGGCGATGGCGCTGCTGCCCCTGCACCTGCACCTGCCGCGGCGGCTCCTGCCCCTGAACCCGAGCCAGCACCGGCACCGGTTGTCGAAGCTGCTCCTGCTCCTGCTCCTGCTCCTGCTCCTGCACCCGTGGCACCGGCCCCGGCGCCCGTTGCGACGCCAGCGCCCACTCCGGCACCGGTACCAATCGCTGCGCCTGCTGCGGCCACCGCCGGTCAGGTGCTGTCGCCGATTGTCCGTCGCCTCATCGCCGATTACGGCCTCGATGCTTCTCGTATTGCCGGCACCGGCCCCGATGGTCGTATCACTCGCTCCGATGTTGAAGCCGCAATCCGCTCCGGCGTTGCGTCCTCGTCGACCCGCAGCGCTGCGGCAGCAGTTCCTGCACCTGCAGCCGCTACCACGGGCGGTCAGCGTCGGGGAACGCCTGCCCCGCGTTCAGGTACCGGCGACACCGTCGAACCGCTGAACAACATCCGCCGACGAACTGGCGAGCACATGGTGATGTCAAAGCAGGTATCGCCGCACGCTTACACGATTGTCGAAGTCGACTACGAAAATGTCGAGCGTGTTCGTCGTTCACATCGCGACGAGTTCCGTGCTTCGGAAGGTTTCGGCCTTAACTATTTGCCATTCGTCTCTCGTGCAGTCATCGACGCGTTGCGCAACTACCCGCACATGAACGCATCAGTTGGCGATGGCGAACTCATTGTTCACAACTATGTGAACCTGGCCATTGCGGTCGATATCGATTTCACGGGCCTGCTCGCCCCGGTCATTCATGAGGCTGACGACAAGCGCCTTCGTGCGATTGCCCGCGACATCAACGATCTCGCCGCACGTGCTCGCTCGAAGCAACTCTCGGCCGACGACATCACGGGTGGAACGTTCACGCTTTCCAACTCCGGGTCGTTCGGAAGTCATCTCGTACTTCCGATCATCAACCAGCCTCAGGTAGCGATCATCTCGACCGACGGCGTGCATCGCAAGCCGGTTGTGGTCAACGGAGCCGATGGCAGCGAATCAGTTGCTATCCACTCGGTGGGCATGCTCGCAATGAGTTGGGACCACCGTGCCTTCGATGGCGCCTACGCCGCAGCGTTCCTTCGCGACGTCAAGGAAATCATCGAGACCCGCGATTGGGAGGCGGAGCTCTAATCATGACGACGGCCGGGGACGCCCCCACCGTCGGTGCTTCACCGTTGCGCGTCCGCTGGCTGGGGACCGTTCCCTACGGCGAAGCCTCTGATCTGCAGCATTCGTTGTTTGAGCACGGCAACGATGACTGGTTGTTGTTGCTCGAGCATCCTCACGTGTACACGCTCGGAGCAAACGCCGATCTCGCCAATGTCCTTGTCGACCCCGCCTCTGTAGGGGCGGAATGTTTGCGCACTGACCGCGGCGGCGACGTCACCTATCACGGTCCTGGCCAACTCGTCGGCTACCCGGTTCTGTCGGTTCCCGGGAAGCGTGGCGGAGGAATGGCCGACACCGTCGCTTACGTGCGGTCGGTCGAAGAACTCGTGATCGGGGCGTTGAACGATCTCGGACTCAACGACGTCGGTCGCCTTGAGCAGTATCCGGGGGTGTGGGTTGCTCCTGAATCTGCGAACCCTCGCAAGATCGCAGCCATCGGTGTTCGGTTGACTCGGGGCCGCTCGATGCACGGTTTCGCCATCAACGTCGATCCCGACATGTCGATGTTCACGCATATTGTCCCGTGCGGTATCGCCGACAAATCTGTGACTTCACTCGCTCAAGAAGGCATCGATGCGTCAATTGCCGAGGTTGTCGATGCAGTTGTAGCGCGTGCAACTGCGTTGTGGGCCGCCAACCGGGTTGTTGATCGGGCCGACATCATTCGTCGATCAACCGACGGCGACGAAGATCTCTCGCCATTTAGCCGAGGCGCCGGAGCTGGTCAGCCGGTGAAGACAGGTGCCGACCATCGGGCTGGCCCATCGTTGCGTCTTAAAGGTCGTTTGGCCGAAGCCGGAGTCGCTGACGGCATCGATGTAATGGAACGCAAGCCCGAGTGGATGCGCGCCAAAGTAAATATCGGCGGAAAACCGCTTGAGTTGAAGAAAACACTGCGTGACCTTCAACTCGTCACGGTGTGCGAGGAAGCCGGATGTCCGAACCTCTCTGAATGTTGGTCTGACGGCACCGCGACGTTCATGATCAACGGAGAACGCTGCACCCGAAAGTGCGGGTTCTGCCTCGTCGATACGCGTCTTCCCGAGGCGCTTGATCCTCAGGAACCAGCGCGCGTTGCGGAAGCAGTGGCGCGAATGGAACTCGACTTCGCCGTCGTGACGACTGTTGCTCGTGACGATCTTCCCGACGAGGGCGCCGGAGCAATGGCCGATACGGTCAGAGCGATTCGCGAGCGAGTGCCTGGCGTGCAGGTTGAAGTCCTGATTTCTGATTGTCGTGGCCAGGCTGCGGCGCTTGATCTCATTTTCGAAAGCCGGCCCGATGTGCTCAATCACAATGTTGAAACGGTGCCGCGCCTTCAACGAGCGGTTCGGCCATCTGCGGGTTATGCGCGATCACTTGCGGTGTTGTCCCGAGCAAAGCGAGCAGGACTTCTCACAAAGTCAGGGCTCGTGGTCGGCATGGGTGAGACCGATGAGGAAATCGCCTCGGTGCTTGCTGATCTTGCGGGCATTGGCGTTTCGATCGTCACCATTGGGCAATACCTGCGTCCGACGTCAACGCATTTGCCAGTTGATCGTTGGGTGACTCCTGAGCAGTTCGCTTCGTATGCCGTGTTGGGTAGGGAACTTGGTATCGATCATGTCGAGTCCAGTCCGCTGACTCGTTCGAGCTTCCATGCGAAACAGGCTGCAGCGGGTTCTTCCGTACCGGTCACACTTGGTTGAGTGAGGCGTGAATTTCCTCAGTTGTGGTGCGTAACCCGGATTTGACGGCATGAAATTGGGATAACTTGAAAGTCCATTGGTGAGTTGAGGGGTTCGTGTGCTGAGTAAATCCGAGTACTTCGATAGCTCGTACTACGGACAGCAAGTTGAGACTTCGGAAGCACGCCTTCCGAAAGACCTCGTCGGCCACTATGCACAGATCGGCTGGCGGTCTGGCCTTGATCCTCATCCTGGATTTTCGACAAATGGCTACCTTTCCGAGAACCCAGACGTATGGAAAGCGGGTGTGAATCCACTTGCCCATTACGAAGAGTGGGGGAAAGCGGAAGAGCGAAACATTGTCTCGGTGGCAGAGTACGAAAACCGGCCTGGCGGGAAGAAGATCATTCGTCGTGTGACACTCATTGATCTCGCGTATTACCAATCTCAAGTTCCTCGTGAACCATTTCCGGACGCTTTGGGGGCGCTCGATCATTACCTTGCGACCGGTTGGCGAGATGGACTGGATCCAAATCCATCGTTTTCCACGCGTGGTTATTTGCATGACAACTGGGATGTGGCGGCGGACGGAATCGACCCCCTTACCCACTTCGTTCACCACGGATTTTTCGAGGGACGCTCGCTCGTAGATCCAGTCGCATTCGCGAAGCCTGCATATAGAACGCCAGATTCACCTTGGGCCGCTGACATTAGGGAATCACTCACGTTGTATTTGCAGCACCTAGGAATCGACCATGACGTGAGCAATCTCGATTTTCATGGTGATCTGGTTGATGGTGAAGAGGACCTGACGTGGTTCGATTCCGATTTCTACCTCGGGCTGTACGACGATGTAGCGAGTGCGGGGGTTTCTGCACTTACTCATTTCGTATTTGCGGGCCATCGTGAGGGGCGGTTCCCAAATGCGTTGATTAGGGCGGAACAGGCACTCAGAACTGACACTGAACGGATCCTTCTCTCAAAGTCTTGGTCAGAGCATTCCTACGATGAGGTGCCCGATAGCGGCCAGGACACTCGCACGGGAGCTTCCGTCGTCGCTGAGATCGTCGACCGTCAACTGGTCGAAGGTTCAAGGGTGATCATTGCCTTTGCCCACGACGATTACGCCGAACATGTGGGTGGGATCCAGATTGTCTCGGCGCGAGAGCAAAGGATGTTTCGAGAACTCGGTGATACCTATGTGTCGGTCTTCCCGAATCGGCCACTTCTCGCGCTGAGCACCTCGTTTCCGGAGGAGTTCCTTGTCCGGTGTCGAATAGGGGACCAGCTGCTTGAGGGAACCTTTTCATTAGTGGATTTTGCAGGAGTCTTCCGAGAACAGTTCGCTAGCCAAGAAATAGTGGTGGTCATGCACTCGGTGCTTGGTCATTCACCCGAAGCAGTTCGGCAAGCGATTGCAATGTTCGATGTGTCTAATGCGTGCTGGTGGGTCCACGACTATTCGGCGCATTGTCAGAACTATCGGCTGACTCGAAACGGCGTGAATTCGTGTGGCGATCCTGCGCCCGAAAGCCAGTCGTGTCAGGTGTGCACATTCGGCCCCGTTCGTCAGCAGCACGTTGAACGAGTGCGCTCGCTTATCGACAGTGTTAGTTGGATCTTCGCTGCGCCGTCTGATGCGGCGGCGAATCAATCAGTGTCTGGTTATACGCCACTCCCGAGAAGGCCTGTTGTGATTCCACACGGAGAGATCGTGCGAGACGGCGTCACTAGAGAGGCTTGCAGCAGAGAAGAAAAGGTGCGCGTTGCCTTTGTTGGCCATCCGGCCATGATCAAAGGATGGAGACGGTTTATCGAATTCGTCTCAGATGCGGGCATTGATGCTGAGCACTTTGAGTTCTTCCATTTTGGGCTCGAAGATCAGTCAGTCCCTGAGGTCACTTTTGTCGGGCTTCGGCCCGAATCGGGGGGTCGGTCAGTCGCAACCAAGTTGTTAATCGATCATCGGATCGATGCAGTGATGAATTTGGTTGAGGGGAAAGAGACCTTCAACTTCGTGACCTTCGAGGCGATGGCGGCTGGCTGCTGTGTGATCACATCTCCTCGATCTGGCAATGTGATCGCCGCAGCAACAGCAGAGAATTTGTTGATTGAAATTGACGACGACTTTGCGGCGTTCGATTACTTGGCCTTACGAGATGAAATTCGATCGAAACGTAGGACCGATATCGGCGAATTTCGCATCACGGGATTGACTCCAAAGTTGTTGTCAGAGGCGAAAAAGTGACATTCGAAATCTTTACGTCTGCCAATCTTGCCTACCTCCCGCAAGCATCAGTCCTTGCCGAATCGGTGAAGCGACACGCTCCAGAGGCTCGTTTTACTCTCGTTCTTGTAGACGCACGACCAGATCCTGATTCTCTGCACGGAAGACGTTTGCAGAGTGGATTATTCGACGACATTGTCACGGCTGAGGATCTGATCGGCAGCAATCACGAGTCGTGGATGTTTGGTTACGACGTCGTGGAGGCTTGTACAGCGGTGAAGGGGAAAGCTCTCGTCGAATTGCTTGGGCACGGAAATCCAGTTCTCTATCTTGATCCCGATACGGCGCTTTTCGGTCCGCTCGCCGATGTTCGGGCATCGCTGACTCACGCATCTGTTTTGCTCACTCCTCACATCCTTGCTCCTGTGGCTCCCGATAGTCCTGCAGTTGAGGATGAAATCTCCACTTTGGCGCATGGGATCTACAACTTCGGAATGTTTGGGGTGAGTCCGAGTGAGGAAGGCCGCCTATTCGCTGAGTGGTGGGCGAGCCGGCTTGAAGAACTATGTGTCGACGACATTGGACGAGGTCTCTTCGTTGATCAACGCTGGGGAGACCTTGTTCCGTCGTTCTTCCCAAACTTTTCGATCCTCCGGCATGCAGGGGTCAACTTCGCTTCCTGGAATCTTCACCAGCGACACCTTTCGGTCGACGACCGCGGTGACTACTGGGTGAACGACGATCCACTTGTGATGTACCACTTCACGAAGGGGCTTGGAATCGGCTACGAGGTTTCGAAAATGAAGATGATGGATAATCCGCTGGTGGCTGATCTTTGGCGCTGGTACCTCGAACGAATCGAATTCTTTTCGTCAGAGTTGGGTCCCGTCAAGTGGTCCTACGGCTCCTACAGAGATGGAACTCCGATCCCGAAGTCGGATCGCGAGCTCTATCGAGCGGTTGCTCCCAGCCATCGCTCACGTGACCCTTTTGCAGGGTCACCAAGTTTGCGTGGGAGGGTCTCTGAATGACGCTCTTTCGTTCGTTCCAGCCGAGTGAAGAGTTAGGCAATCTTCGGACCGGCGACATTTCGATGGACCGTGTTGCGATAGGTGGGGCGGACCAGATGCTGTTTCTCTATGAGGGGACGAATGACTACTTTGCGTCCTATTCAAGAGTTCAAGAGCAGCGTTCAATTGCAAATGGACAAGGGTGGGCGAACCTTACGGCAGAGCGACAAGCCCGACTTTCTTCCTCGGCCCAGATGCTTTCTCTCTTCGTTCCCAACAAAGCGACGTGCTTTCCTGATCTCTACCCGTTGCCTTTGGATCGAGTTCCCACTCCAGGATGGGTAGAGATGCGCACTCTCCTGAAGGATGACACTGGCGTCATGTTTTGCGATGACCTGATTGAGGCGTCGCTTCCCTCGAACCGTTATGACAGCAGCGCATGGCAACTCACAGATTCCCACTGGAGTGACTATGGTTCGCTGCTGGTTGCAAACTCAGTCCTTCGTCGTTTCGCTGTTGCTCCGATCGAAAGTCACTGGGTTGAATGTGAGCCGCAATTTAGTGCGGGGGATCTTGGGTCTCGTTTCGGTGAAAAGGTCGGGGTCCAAGTTATTCGAGAGGTGGTCTGCGACCTCCCGACTCCTCGGTGTGTTTTTGATTCGGGCGGCGGTTCGCTTGATGGAGCATCGATGGGACGAAGAGTTGAATGGGAGTGCGAGGATGCGCCACTTAGTGCCTCCATTGTTGTCGTCGGTAATTCGTTTGCCGGAACGGGTCTCCTACGAAATCATCTGGTGTACTGGTTCTCTCGTATGTTTCGGAGGACAGTCTTTCTGCAGGCAGCGTCGGTGCCAACCGATGTACTAGATGTTTATCGCCCTGACATTGTTTTGTTCCAGGGTGTCGAGCGGTTTATGAGGCTCGTGCCTGTCGACGCGTACACGGCGCAACAGTGTGAAGCGGTCTACGAGGTTCGTGCATGAGCGCGACTCAAGAGCGACGATTCTTTGTGCATATCGGCATGCCAAAGACAGGGTCAACCTCGATTCAGGCGTATTTCGACCAACATCGAGATGAACTGACTCGCCGGGATATCGCGTCAGTTCCGCAAGGCATGCGACGAATGTCAGAAGTACTCGCCAACGAATTGAGGAGGCTCGATGGACGAGGCTTCGATCAATCTATGTTCCCCGAGTCTTGGTCTTTCGAGCAGATGTTGCCGAAGTGGGAGGGGCATCAAGATTGCCTCTTTTCCTCGGAGATGCTTTGGTCAGCAGGACCAAAAGCGGTTGATGTTCTTGTGGATCTGGCCACTGAAAACAATTCTTCCATCGAGGTGCTGGCATTTTTTCGCAGTCTTGATTCGTGGATGTGGTCATGGTGGGCGCAGGAAACGAAGGCGGGTTGGCGCGACTGGTGTGACTTTCTGGAAATGGTGATTGCAGAACGGCGTGGCTACCTTTCCGAAGTATTCGGTTCATGGGTTCGGGTGAGTGCAAAAGTTGAGATCCGTGTGCGACCGTACGAAGGCCCAGACCTGATTCAGAGATTTGCGAAAGAGATTGGAATCGATGATCTGGAGATTTCACCCAGTTTCCGGTCTTTGAATGTTTCGGAATCACGACTCGAAGTAGTTCGACGAGCAGCGCTCGTGAAAATGATTTGGAACGAGGTTTTCAACCAAATAGTTTCCAAATCGTTCCCGCTCGACTACACGGCCGGCTCCCGATTGGTTCTGGAAACCACAGAGGGTCGTCAAGTTGGTTATGAGTCGACGCAAGAGCATTTACGAGTCTTTCCGAATCCTGAAACTGATCCGACGTTCGGGAGAGATTCCCTCCCGTTGCTTGCTGACTATGTCGAGGGTTGGTGTTCCGATGCCCGCGAGTTTCTCGGGCGCTATCGGACCTCGTTTGATGCAGAGTCGATCGACTACCTCGAAGGCATGATGGCGCAAAGCTTGACGCTCGGACAGAAGTTGCGATCGATGAGTGATCCTGAGCTTGTGAGCAGGTTCCCTCAACGTGGCTTTGCTGATCGACTTCCGACATCAGCGCATGAAGTGGCGCTTGCCCGTGGAATCGCTGCAGCAGTCGTTTCTGCTCTCGGATATATCGACCAAATGCGATCGAGTTCTGCCCTCGAGTCATGACGTCGTTGGGCTGAGGCCGATACGATCACCATGTGCTTGGTCAACGCATCGACAGAGTCCGATCAGCGATGGCTGATCAGGGAATCGACGTCTGCTTGCTTTCGGTCGGTCCCGACTTGCCGTGGCTTACGGGCTACGAAGCCATGCCACTCGAGCGGCTGACAATGCTTGTCGTTCCCGCTGAGGCCGACGCAACCCTGGTGGTGCCGGCTCTCGAAGTTGCCCGTGTTGTGCCCCGAGACGAACTCTTTTCGATCCGACCGTGGGGCGAAACCGATAACCCGATAACGATCGTTTCTGATCTCATTGGTTCCTCGGCGAACGCGGCGATTGGCGAACGCACTTGGGCTCGATTCCTTGTCGAGCTTCAGCATGCACGTCCCGATCTGAACTTCACGACAACAGCGTCGGTCATTGGTCCGCTTCGTGCGGTGAAAGACGCCGCAGAGGTAGTCGCACTTCGTACCGCAGCCGCAGCAGTCGACCGCATCGCTGCACAACTTCAGGCTGGCGAAATTCCTCTTATCGGCCGCACCGAAGCCGAGGTATCTGCCGACATCGGCCGACGGATTCTTGCTGAAGGCCATCACCGTGTGAACTTCGCAATTGTCGCTGCGGGCGAGAACGCCGCAAGCCCTCATCATGAGCCAGGTTCACGAGTCATTCAGCCAAATGAGGTTGTTCTCTGCGACTTTGGTGGAACGATGGCCGACGCTGATGGTGTTGGGTACTGCTCCGACATCACTCGCTGCGTTGTCACCGGAACCCCCATCGCCCGTATGACCGAGGTCTACGGCCTTCTGCACACTGCTGAAGCCGCCGGACTTACTGCTGGAGGTCCGGGCATTCCTGCTGAAGATGTTGATACGGCAACGCGGTTGATCATCGAAGAAGGCGGGTTCGGTGAATGGTTCATACACCGAACCGGACACGGTATCGGGGTCGAAGAACACGAAGACCCCTACATCGTTCTCGGAAATCGCTCGCCCCTTGTGGCGGGGAACGCCTACTCGGTCGAGCCCGGCATTTACCTTCCCGGCGAGTTCGGCTTCCGTCTTGAGGACATCGTGGTGGTCACCAGTTCTGGAGCCGAGTCGATCACGAACGCCGAGCGGTCATTGGTGCCTGTCGAAGCATGACAAAGTGGCAGTCCGATGATTGATTTCGACGCTGCCTCGCTCTTGCTGCAGTGGGCTGCTGGTGGCCTGCTCTTCTTGTGGGTGACGACACGGCGACGTGAAGTCTCACTCGGCTATGGCTGGCTCATGCGCGGTACGTATCTGCTGATGGCCGGTGGGGCTGCGTACATCGGCATCTTTGTCATTGAGCCGATGGCGGTTCGTGACATTGCGTCGGTTGGTGTGGTTTTGGCCTCGGGATACGCCCTCGCATCCTCAATCATTCGGCGTAAGGCTGGGGTGTCTGGCCAGGTTGCGTTGGCGGAGTCTCGCACCGAACGTGTTGCCGCTATGACAGGGATCGAACGCGCGGCTGCGCAAAAAGACGCGAAGGTTCGTGAGTTCGACCCTCGGCTTGATCTCATTGCGCCAGTTGTCGGTTTTGTAGGAGTGGTCGCTGCTGGCCTTGAGGCGGGCGGTCCCGCGTGGCTTGCTGTTGCGCGATTCGTTGTCGGAGCAATGTTCTTGGGCGCAGTCACCGACGCGATGTTGCTTGGCCATTGGTATCTCGTTCAGCCGGGCCTGGCTCGAGGCGCGCTTCTTGAACTCGTGTACTGGACAGGTTGGTTGTGGGTCCCCGAAGTGGTCTTGTTGCTGGTCCCAACCGGAATGATCTCGGCGATCAACGGAACGATTGACGACGGCTACAACGGCTTGCTCACCTGGTTCTGGGTGATGTGTACGGTCACGACCATCGGCTTGATCATCACGACACGACTCGCGTTGAAAGAGCGCTCGTACTCGGCGGTGATGGCGGCAACGGGATTGCTGTATCTCGCAATCCTCACCGCATTTGGCATTGACTTAGTGGCTCGGGCGCTGCTCTCGCAGTGAGAGTTGCCTTAACGGGCGACGAAGTACTTGGCCTGAGGGTGATGACAGATCAGCGCTGAGGTTGTTTGTTCAGGCTGGTACTGAAAGCCGGTTTCTTCATTGACCTCGATGCCGATGCGGCCGGCATCGAGAATCTGAGCAACTCGCTCATTGTCTTCGAGGTCAGGACATGCGGGGTAGCCCCACGAGTAGCGACCGCCGCGGTATTGCTGGCGGAAGAGTCCAGCGAGCGACGGACCGTCGTCTTGAGCGAAGCCCCAGTCCTCGCGCATACGGCGATGCCAGTACTCGGCAAGAGCTTCGGCCATTTCGACGCCGAGACCATGGACCATGAGGTACTCCTGGTACCGGTTCTCTTCAAACAACTTCGCCGCTACATCGCTAACGCGCTGGCCCATCGTGACGATGTGGAACGCCGCGTAGTCGATCTCGCCCGAATCGATTGGGCGGAAGAAATCGGCGATGCACATGAACGGGGCGGCCTGCTGGCGCGGATAGTGGAAGCGAGTGAGTTCTTCAGACCGAGTTGCGTCTGTCCAGATCACGAGATCGTCGCCATCACTGTTGACCGCGAAGTAGCCGTAGACGACCTGAGGAATCAGCATGTCGGCCGCCTTCGCCTCGGCAAGCTGCGATCGAAGCATCGAGCGAATGCGATCCTTGAACTCTTCGTCGGTTTCGGTGACACCGTCGTTTGTTTCGGGACGGAACTGCCACTGATTGCGGAACAACGCGGTTTCGTTGATGTATGCCGCGATGTCGTCGATGGGGATGCCTTTGATGACCTTCGTGCCGAGGAACGGGGGAGTGAAGACCTCGTTGTCGGCAGCGACATCGGGCGAGCGCGGCGGAAGATCCTCGGCAGGCGTAACGGCCTTGGTTCCCGAACGCGCGGGCACGGTGCTTTCGCTAGGTACCCGACCCCAGTCGGCATCGTCGGGTTCGTTGCCGCGTTTGATGTCGCCAAGACGATCCATGACGCGCAGGCCTTCAAAGGCGTCCTTGCCATAGAACAAGCGACCTTCGTAAACCTCGCGTAGGTCACGTTCTACGTAACTGCGAGTGAGTGCAGCACCGCCAAGCATCACGGGGATATTGGAGAGGTTGCGAGTGTTCAGCTCTTCGAGGTTCTCGCGCATGATGAGCGTGGACTTCACAAGAAGTCCGCTCATGCCGATTGCATCGGCGTTCACTTCAACAGCCTTTTCGATCATTTCGGCAATGGAGATCTTGATGCCAAGGTTGATGACTTCGTAGCCGTTATTGGTGAGAATGATGTCGACAAGATTCTTGCCAATGTCGTGGACGTCGCCCTTGACGGTGGCGAGGACGATGCGGCCTTTTCCGCCGTCGTCAGCCTTCTCCATGAACTGTTCGAGATGGGCAACCGAGGTTTTCATTGTCTCGGCCGACTGGAGAACGAAGGGGAGTTGCATCTCACCAGTGGCGAAAAGCTCACCCACAACTTTCATCCCAGCGAGAAGAACGTCATTAATGATGAAGAGCGGTTCCAGGCCTTCGGCCATTGCTCGGTCGAGATCAGCCTCGAGGTTTTCGCGCTCTCCGTCGATGATCCGCTGGCTGAGAATCTTTTCGATCGTCCAGTCGCTGCGGTCTTCGCGGACGACGTCAGCGGCCTTTACGTCGGCGAAGATGTCGAGAAGTTTCGTAAGCGGGTCGTAGCCCTCGCTTCGGCGGTCGTAGATGAGGTCGAGTGATACCTCTCGTTGCTCATCGGGAATTTTGTTGAGCGGCATGATGCGGGCTGCATGCACGATCGCTGAATCGAGCCCGGCTCTAACGCATTCGGCGAGAAACACCGAATTGAGTACGTGGCGAGCGGCAGGCTTGAGACCAAAGGAAACGTTGGAAACACCAAGTGTTGTGAAGACGCCAGGCAGTTCGGATTTGATGCGGCGAATAGCTTCGATTGTCGCGAGAGCATCGCCGCGCAGGTCGTCGTCGCCAGTTGAGAGAGGGAACGTCAACGCATCGAAAATCAGATCGCTGGGTTCGAGCCCGTAACGGTTCACGGCGAGGTCATGAATGCGATGCGCGATGCGCAACTTCCATTCGATATCTCGAGCTTGACCCTCTTCATCGATGAGGAGACAGACGATTGCGGCGCCATATTCGGCAGCCAACTTCATGACGCGATCGAGGCGGCTTCCTTCAGCTTCGCCGTCTTCGAGGTTGGCGGAGTTGAGGATCGCACGGCCACCTAGCCATGCAAGACCAGCTTCCATGACCTCGGGCTCGGTGGAGTCGAGAACAAGGGGAACGCTTGATTGTGTTGCGAGCAGTTTCGCAAGTTCATCCATGTCGTTCGCGCCGTCTCGCCCGACATAATCGACGCAGACATCGAGGACGTGTGCGCCTTCGCGAACCTGGTCCTTCGCCATTTGCACGCACGTGTCGAGATCGGCATCGAGCAGAGCTTCACGGAATTTCTTTGAACCGTTTGCGTTCGTGCGCTCGCCGATGATCATGAACGAGGTGTCTTGTTCGAACGGCACGAGCGAGTAGATCGAAGTTGCACCTGGCTCATGCATAGGTGCGCGTGGTGCCGGCGTGAGGTCTTTGCAGCGATCAACAACGGCAGCAAGATGTTCCGGTGTTGTTCCGCAGCAGCCACCGATGATGTTCACGCCGAGTTCGGTGACGAACCGCTCATGATGGTCTGCGAGTCCCTCGGGGGAGAGGTCGTAGTGCATGTGGCCATCGACAACGCTGGGTAGACCGGCGTTGGGAATGCAGGAGATCGGCATGCGGGCGTGAGCGGCGAGGTGACGGAGGTGCTCGCCCATTTCCACCGGACCAGTCGCGCAGTTGATGCCGATGACGTCGGGATGCAGTGGATCGATTGCTGCAAGGGCAGCGGCGATTTCGGTACCGGGCAGCATTCGTCCGGTGAGTTCCATCGTGACCTGCACCTGAAGGGGAAGTTCCTTGCCCTCGGCGCGCATGGCTCGGCGGGCACCGTTCATGGCGGCCTTCACGGTGAGAAGGTCGAACATGGTTTCGATGATCAGCAGATCGACGCCGCCCTCGATCAGCGCTCGAGTTTGCGCTTCGTAGTGGTCACGGAGTTCTGCGTAACGAATTTGCCCGAGGGACGGAAAGCGAGTTCCTGGCCCGATGGAACCGGCAACCCAGCGGGGCCGGTCAGGGGTGGAGAAGTCGTTGGCGACGTCGCGAGCGAGGCGAGCAGCAGCGACATTGAGTTCGTGGACTCGATCGGCGATGTCATATTCCCCAAGCGGGATGGCAAATGCGCCAAAGGTGTCGGTTTCGATGACATCGCAGCCGACTTCGAGGTAGCGGGCGTGCACATCGGCGATCACGTCTGGCCGGGTGACCACAAGGAGCTCGTTGCAGCCCTCGAGGTCGGGGCCGCCAAAGTCGTCGGCGGTCACACCGCTGGTCTGAATGCATGTGCCCATGCCGCCGTCGAAAATGACGACACGTTCATGGATTGCTTCAAGGAAAGTGCTCACCGTGGATCTCCTGGCGATGGTCCGGGCGCGGAACGAGGATCGGAATTGATCTCGCCGCAAGCCGGGGCATCTCGCCCTACCCATCAGGTCAGCTTCGGCTCTCACACGGTAGCAGAGAGAGGTCGGAATCCGACGTTGAAGGCGGGCTACGCACCTTGCGCCCTCTAGGCTCACGTTCGTGAAGATCTATACGCGCAAAGGCGACGACGGCACCACTGGACTCCTCTACGGAGGTCGTGTGGCAAAAGATTCCGCAGCACCGGCGGCCTACGGCACAGTCGATGAGTTGCAATCGTTTCTCGGGCTGGCTCGGGCTGAGTCAGATGCCGAACTCGGAGACATTCTGCTGCATCTCGAACGTGACCTTTGGGTGCTGATGGGCGAGTTGGCTGCCGATCCCGGGAGTCGCGACAAACTCACTGCGGGCGCCACGTTGGTGACCGACGACATGATCACCCACATCGAAGACCTCATCGACGCCACCAGCGCCAAGTTCGATCCACCGACCGAGTTCGTAGTTCCTG
>JBIIVE010000141.1:0-3283 GCA_044339605.1 Acidimicrobiales bacterium | reverse complement strand
TAGCGCCGTGCTGCCCTATCTCAACCGCCTTTCCGATTTGCTCTGGACGCTTGCTCGTTGGCAAGAAGGCACCTCATTGCCTACGCGCTCCGTGCAGCCATAGTTCTTCCCATCTTTCATACCTATCTGCGAGGTCGTCATGTCGCTGAAGATTTCTCCTGCTCGCTCGCTACCGGCTGCAGTTGATGCCATCGTCCTCGCAGTGGCCTCGGACAAGTGTTCCGATCGTGCGCTGAAAGCACGCGGACTACCGGTTACTGCACTTCGCACGCAGGGTTTCACCGGCGCTGCAGATCAGGTTGCGTTTGTTGTCGATTCCTTGGGGCGCTCAGCGATCGTGATCGGTGCTGGTGCATCGAAGTCAATTGATGACAATCGACTTCGTCGCTTGGGCGCTCAAGCAGTGCGCGCCGGCTCTCGGTCAAAGCGCATCGGTGTCGACGTACTTGACCTCATCGAGGCGGGTAGCGCTGCAGAGAAGGCGAGTTCGATTCGCGCGCTTGGCGAAGGTCTCGTTCTTGGGTCCTATCGCTTCACCGAATATCGGTCAGATCCGAAGCCCGCTGTCCTTACTGCAGTGAGTGTTGCCGGAGTGACGGGCAAGGTTGCAACTGATGCGTTTGCGCAAGGCCTGAAGATCGGCGAAGCGCAGAATTTCGCTCGCGATCTCGTGAATCGTCCCGGTGGTGACCTCACGCCTGCTGCCCTTGCGCAAGAAGCAGTCAAACTCGCCCGTCGTGAGCGACTCACGATCGAAGTTCTCACTCTTGCCCAGATCCGTCGCCAAAAGTTGGGTGGCCTTCTTGGTGTCAATCGTGGCTCCACTCACGAGCCCCGATTCGTGAAGATCACCTACACGCCACGCGCCCCAAAGGGAACACTTGCGCTTGTCGGAAAGGGCATCACATTCGATTCGGGTGGTCTTTCTATTAAGACCGCCGAAGGCATGATGACCATGAAGATGGACATGGGTGGTGCTGCTGCCGTGCTTGGTTGTTTCGCAGCGATTCGAGCAGTTGCGCCCAAGTGCAAAGTCGTTGGCTACATGCCGATGACCGACAACATGAGCGACGGCGACGCAACTCGACCTGGCGATGTCCTCACAATTCGCAATGGCACAACGGTTGAGGTGCTCAACACCGATGCTGAGGGCCGCCTCGTCTTGGCCGACGCGCTTTCGCTTGCCACCGAAGATGCCCCCGATGCAATCGTCGATCTCGCGACCCTTACCGGCGCTGTTGAAATCGCCCTCGGCGGCCGCATTGCCGCGGTGATGTCGAATAACGATGCATGGCTCGACGATGTCGAGACTGCCGCAGAGTCGGCCGGAGAGCGCATGTGGGCGCTTCCGTTACCTTCCGATTACCGACCATTCCTCGATTCTGATATTGCTGATCTGCGGAACATTTCAAAGTCACGTGGGGGCGGCACGATTACGGCTGGCTTGTTCTTGCAGGAATTCGTCGGCGAGAACATTCCGTGGGCGCATATCGATATCGCTGGTACTGCGTGGTCCGACGCTGACGATGCTGAGACCACAAAGGGCGGCACCGGATACGGCGTTCGTACCTTGCTCGAATTGGCCCGAACCTTTACGCCGCGTCGCCGTTAACGAGTTCGTGTTTCGGGGGAGTCGCTTTCATCGACTCCCGATGCGGGTGGCGAGCAAGTGCCCAGCGAATCGCGTCATGCGCGATGGCTGGGTGGAATCGCCAGCGATGTAATTGCCGTTCAACGCTGTGATTGTCCTCGCCAAGCTGAATCATTGAGAGGGCGAGTGAACGGGCTCGTGTTTGCATTTGTTCGAATGTCGGCGAGACGCTCGGCCGATTCAGCCACTGGTCGTGTTCGTGGCGTAACGAGTTTGGCAGCCGCTCGGTTTGTGCTCGAGTGAGGGGTGCAAGCCGCCGCCGAACAGAGATCGTTGAAGTTCCGTGCATGCGTGCTGCGCCAAAGCGACAGCATCGCTCGAAGGTTCGCAGCAGTGGGGCATTGCGACCGCCTCGCATGCCAACACCAAGCGATTGAGCGGTATCGACGAGGTCAAGTTCAAAGCCTTCAGGGTGGCGATCGAGCCCATCGGCGAGTCGGCGCAGGAGCCATACCGAGGAGGGCCCCAAAATGGGAAGCCAAAACTTTTCGACATAGGCGGATCGGGGATCGTGGCCGAGTTGGTCGATGACGGGGTCAGGCCATGCATCGACTGCAATCGTCGGTGCTGGATGGGTGGGATCGCTGATGAGAGTCACGGCTTCTCCTGAGGATGTCGCTGCACATCACGACCTTTCGTGATGTTTCGGTGACTGTCGTCTCGGAGTGCCGAAAGGTCAACGGGCCAGATGGACCGTTCTTGTGCGTGCGTCGTACTTGGCCGACTTAGGAAGAAGCGGAGCCGCTTTCTGCGTCATTGCCATTGTCTGATGTGTCGACCGATTGCTCGAGTTCAGTCACACGCAATCGCAAGAGGGCAAGTTGCTCGGCGAGTTCGCGAGTGCGATTTTCGGAACGAGTCAGTTCGTAGGAAAAGTGCACGACGATAAGAAGCAAGAGTGCGAGCCCGAGGAGAATCAGCAGTGTGGGCTGATACCAAATTCCCAACCGTTCCGCCGTCCAATCGAGCAGACCAGGAACGGCAGCGATGACAACCATGACCGCACCGAGGCTCAGCCATAGGAGCGAATACTTCGCCTTCAAGTGACGGCGGCGCACAAGAACGATGATTCCGACGATCGCGAGCGCCACGAGGATGGCGAGTGCAACGTGTGCACGAAGGCTCATGATGAAGCCTCCTTTGCAGTGCGAGGACGACGAGGAGTATTCGCCAACGACACCAAAACGCGTAGGTAGTGGTACACGAGTCGAAAACTGCGGGTTGATGCCTGACCACCGGCGCGTTCGCGCATGGTGACAGGAACTTCACGGACATCGAAACCGGCCCGGCACGCAAGTACGAGCGCTTCGGCGGAATCCATGTATTCAATCGGATAGTCAGTGGCGAACATGGCGAGCATGTCGGCGTCGAATGATCGAAATCCCGAAGACGTGTCGGTGAACTTCTGTCCGGCGAGACGCTCAATTGACCAGCGCAGGATTCCCATCGCAGCACCTCGGCTGCGCCCGACGTGGTAGTCGCCAACCCCAGCAAATCGCGATCCGATCACCATGTCGGCGCCATCAGTGAGCGGCGCCAAAATCGCGGAGATTTGCGATGCGTCATGTTGGCCATCGGCGTCGAACTGGATGGCGCGTCCGTATCCTCGTTCAACGGCAAATCGGAAACCGG
>JBIIVE010000055.1:0-14360 GCA_044339605.1 Acidimicrobiales bacterium | reverse complement strand
GCGCACGCAGATGCGCTTCGTCGTAGACAAACAGCGGGGTTCCGAACTGCTCAGCAAGTTCAAGGGTGTCGCAGCCACCGATGATGAGCTGGCCTTTGTCGCCAATCGTGGCTGTATCGGGAAGTAATGACAGTGGAAGCGCGTTCATCGAATGCTCACATCTGGTCAGGCGCGCTGACGCCCAACAGGTCGAGACCGATTGCGAGACCAACCGATGCGGATTCAACAAGATGCAAGCGGGCTTGGGTGAGTTCGGCAGAGACGCCATCGCCCATCACATAACAGTCGTGGTAAAAGCCGTGCACTGCACCAGCGAGTTCACGCACCCACGTGGCGATCCGATGCGGAGCGCGATCAGTTGCCGCTGTTGACACCGTGTCGGGAAGTTCAGAGAGCGCACGAAGCACATCGAGTTCGCGCTCATGGATGAGGAGTGAAAGATCGACCTGGGCCAACGGCATGATTGCAACACTTCGCTCGGCTGCGACGCGAAAGATGGACTGAATGCGGGCATACGCCATTTGCACGTAATACACGGGGTTATCCATCGCCCGGCTCTTGACGACGTCGTAATCGAATGTCTGCGTCGAATCGATGGACTGAAGCAGATACGTGAGTCGAGCCGCATCGGCACCAACTTCGTCGAGTACCTCGGAGAGTTCGACGATGTCGCCAGCACGCTTCGAGAAGCGAACGGGTTCGCCACCTTTGAGCAGATTGACCAACTGAATGATGGCGCATTCGAGTTCTGAGGGATCGTGTCCGAGCGACTGCATCGCTGCTTTCATGCGCGGCACATAGCCATGATGGTCGGCTCCCCACACATCGATGAGGAGGTCATAGCCACGAGAGAACTTGTCGCGGTGATACGCGATATCGGGAAGCAAGTAGGTGAACTCACCGTCGCTCTTGACGAGCACGCGGTCTTTGTCATCGCCGTAATCGGTGGAGCGAAGCCAGACGGCTCCGCCTTCGTCATAGACAACGCCACGTTCACGAAGATCGGCCAGCGTCACGTCGATGACACCAGAGGCAACCATCGACTTCTCACTGAACCAATTGTCGAATTCGACATTCATCCGACTGAGGGTGAGCCGATGATCAGCGACGGCTCGGTCTTCGCCCCACTCGAACACGTCGGCATCGGCGGGCATCTCGGCAGCCCACTCAACGATGTATTCGCCCTGGTAACCACCTTCGGGCAGCGGCGAGCCGTCGCGTCGTGCGATCAGCGATGCAACAAACAACTGCATCTGCGTTCCGCGATCGTTGAGGTAATTCTCGCGATCAACGTCGAAACCGCATCGTTCAAGAATCCGAGCGAGTGAGTCGCCGTAGGCAGCACCACGTCCGTGGCCAGCGTGCAACGGGCCCGTGGGATTGGCACTCACAAACTCGAGCAAAACCTTGGTGCCATCACCCGTCGTAGTCCGGGCGTAGTTCTCAACGCCAGATGTTTCGACGTCGACAAGCACGTCATGAAGCCAAGAGTCGGCCAATCGGAAGTTCACGAAACCGGGACCAGCGATTTCTACGGAAGTGACGTGGGCCGGAAGGTCCGTGTTGATGATCTCGGCCATGCGTCCGGCAAGCTCACGGGGATTCCAGCCTGCGGCTTTGGCGGTTGCGAGAGCAATATTCGATGACCAATCGCCATGCTCGCGCCGGGCAGGGCGCTCAAGATGCACCGATTCGGGGATCGGCGAGATCTCGAGGGTCGACAATGCCGATCGCAGGGCGGTGGCGAGGGTGTCGCGAATCACTGAGGAGGTCTCTCCGGGCGGGTGGGCAGGCGGTAGGGAACCGTCGAACCCTACCCCCGCGACCCCTTTGCCCTCGCGCCCAGTTTCGATTGCGGTGTCAGCGTGTCTCGCCCCGCCTCGGGCCACCAGTGCTGTCGCTTGGACCGCTGCGCCCTACCATCAAGGGCCAATGGCCATCCCCCCGACCTCCGATCTTCCCGACACGATGCTCGTGCGCGGCGGCCAGCCCGTCGACGGCGCGATCCACGTTCGCGGATCAAAGAACGCGTTGCCCAAGGCAATGGTCGCCGCACTGCTCACTGTTGAGCCCTGCCGCCTCACCAACATCGCAGCCATCACTGACATCGCTGTCGTCGATGAACTCATCAGCATTGCTGGTGGAACGGTCGTCCACGAGAACGACAGCGTCATCATTACTGCCCACGATTTCCGCGCGTTGTCCGACGAGGACGTCATGCGTCTCCACGCCGCCTCACGCATCCCGGTCCTCACGACTGCAGTCTCACTTCATCGCACGGGACACGCCGTGGTCGCTGCTCCCGGCGGTTGTTCGATCGGACCACGACCCGTCGATTTCCATCTCAATGTGCTGCGAGCCTTTGGCGCTCGCGATGTGCACCGTGAGGACATCATCGAGCTAAACGTCGATCGCATGCGCGGCGCACGTATCGAACTCCCCTTCCCCAGCGTCGGCGCTACCGAACAATTCCTCTTCGCGTCGGTGCTCGCTGAAGGCGACTCAGAACTGTCGAATGCAGCAATCGAACCCGAGATTCTCGACCTCATTGCTGTGCTGCAGAAGATGGGCGCAATCATTTCGGTCGAACCAAACCGAACCATTCGTGTCACAGGGGTCGCTGAACTTGGCGGCTTTGAACACCGAGTCGTCGGCGACCGCCTTGAGGCGGCATCTTGGGCATCGCTCGCCCTCGCCACTGGCGGAACCATCACCGTTCACGGCGTTCAGCAACAACTTCTCTCAACCTTCTTGAACATGTACCGACGAGCCGGCGGTGACTTCAAGATCGATGCCGAGGGCGACACGCTCACGTTCGGTCGGGCTCGACGAATGCTGCGCCCGTTGGCACTCGAAACCGACGTCCACCCTGGCTTCATGACTGACTGGCAATCGCCATTCGTTACTGCCCTCACGCAGGCTGACGGTGTCAGCGTTGTGCATGAAACCGTGTACGAAGATCGCCTCGGCTACACCGATGCGTTGCGCAGTCTCGGCGCGCAGATCCAGGTATTCACCGAATGCCTCGGTCCAACTCGTTGTCGATTCGGTGCCGCAAACCATCGACATTCCGCAGTCGTCGTCGGCCCCACCAAATTGCATGGCGCCGAACTTGTTGTCCCCGATCTTCGGGCCGGCTTCTCCTATGTCATTGCTGCCGCAGCTGCCGACGGAGAAAGCCTCATTCACGGTGTCGACCTTCTCGACCGTGGCTACGCCGATTTCCGCAGCAAACTGTCTGCGGTCGGCGTCGAACACCGATAACGCAGTCAACCCGCAGCGCAGAAGTATCGTCATCATCGATGAAGACGATTGGAAACATCCTCTGGTTCGTGCTCGGTGGAATCTGGCTGTCTCTTGGTTATGCCATTGGCGGTCTCGTGATGTGCATCACAATCATCGGCATTCCATTCGGCATTCAGTCATTCAAACTGGCTGGCCTCGCGTTATGGCCGTTTGGCTACACCACGGCGATGAGCAAGTCGGGCGGATGCCTTGAAGTGGTCTTCAACGTCATCTGGCTCTTCTTGTTTGGCTGGGCAATCTTCGTCGCCCACATCATCCTCGGCCTCGTGTTGTGCCTCACGATCATCGGTATTCCGTTTGGCGTCCAAGCGTTCAAAATCTCGACGCTTGCGCTGTGGCCCTTTGGCCGGGTCATTGTTCGTACGAACAGCACTGTGAGCTACCAGGCCTGATGAGAAACAAACGGGGGCCTCTGCACCACGAACCCCGTTGGCCTGCAGCGATTGCCTTAGTTGCCGCCCTCGCGCTGTATCTCTTCCTCCCGGCCACGCTGATCGTCGGACCCCGTTGGCTCTTGCCGGCGCTCGAAGGCTTGCTCGTCATACCGCTCCTCATCACCAACCCTGACCGCCGCGAGTCCAACACTGCCCCACTTCGGGTCATCTCCATTTTGTTAATCGCAATCATTTCGATCGCCAACATCAGTGCACTCACGTTGCTCGTGCACGACTTGCTCCACGACGCCGATATCGATGGCAAGCAGTTGATCTATTCGGCGATCGCACTCTGGTTCAACAACGTCATCGTCTTTGCACTTTGGTACTGGGAACTCGACGGCGGAGGACCCGCCGACCGCCACAGCGTTCCCGTGAAAGACCGAGACTTTGTCTTCCCACAACAGAACACGCCCGAGGTTTTCACTGACCCTTGGATGCCCAGGTTCTTCGATTACCTGTACACAAGCTTCACAAACTCGACAGCCTTTAGCCCCACCGACACCATGCCGCTTACGCGACGGGCGAAAGCATTGATGATGCTCCAGTCCGGATCGGCGCTGGTCACCATCGTGTTGGTCGCCTCTCGGGCCCTCAACATCTTGAAGTGAGCCAATGGTTCTCAGCCGATAGAGCCCCACGAGGGCTCGGCTAGGGTCATACGGCTATCCAGCCCTCGTAGCTCAGGGGATAGAGCATCGCCCTCCGGAGGCGTGTGCGGGCGTTCGAATCGCCCCGAGGGCGCTCTCGTTTGATTCCGAAGCCGATCGTTAGAGGCGTTTGCCAAGCAGTTCGGGATTCCTTGCCAAACGCTCGCGGATCTCCGCCTTCACGACTTTTCCTGAACCAGTCACGGGGAGTTCATCGACCACAACGATGTGTCGGGGAACTTTGAAGCCCGCAAGTGTTTGGCGAACGAACGCGACGATCTCTGCAGGGTCCATGTCGGTTGCCGAGTTCGCAACGACAACTGCACACACGTTCTCGCCCCACTTCGGGTCGGGTACACCGACTACCGCCACACGCGCAACGTTCGGATGTTCGAGAACTGCTGCTTCCACTTCAAGTGACGACACGTTCTCACCGCCAGTAATGATGATGTCCTTCTTGCGGTCCACGACGTGCAACCAACCATCGACCATCCGGCCCACATCGCCTGTATGCAGCCAGCCGTCACGAAGTGCGGCATCGGTTGCCGCCCGATCATCGAGATAGCCCGACATCACTTGAGCAGCACGAATCACGATCTCGCCCACAGATCCTTCGGAAACCTCGGTGCCGTCATCGTCAACAAGTCGAAGCTCGACACCAGGAGCGGGCTGGCCGGCGGCTTCGAGCAAGTCAACCTCGCCTGCAAGTCCACGACGGTGGGCATCGGCATTCAGGAATACAGCATTTCCGGAAAGTTCGGTCATCCCGTAACCCTGAGCGAAATCAACTCCTAGTAATTCATCGGCTCGCCGAAGGAGTGAGGTCGGCATCGGTGCCGCTCCGTATGCGATCGACCGAAGCGATTCCAACTGCGCACGGCGATGCGGTTCGGCGTCAATCAATTCGACGAGTGTTGCCAACATGGTGGCAGCGAGCGATGTGGAGGTCGCCTGCTCGCGTTCGACGGTGTCGCAAAATTTTGCCGCTTCGAATCCGCCCATCAGAGCGACTGGTCGACCATGCGCATGACGATGAACAACGTTGTATCCGGCAACATGACACAACGGGAATGGGAAGACATAAATGTCGTCAGGCTCAACCGGGCGCGCGCCGGCACTCGCGTCGACCGCTGCGAGGATGCTCCGATGCGTCAACAAAGCACCCTTCGGCGCCGCTGTTGTGCCACTTGTAAACAACAACCATGCCGGGATTTCTGGATCAACGAGATTCAGCACAGGAGCACCATCGAAGCCATCGACCAGATCCGACCAGGTTTGCCAATCGAACATTGGGAGTTCGACTCCCGCGTCCCGAAGGCGATCCAGCTCACCGATATCGCCAACAACGATTCCCGCGCCTGATCGCTCAATCATTGCGGCGACTTCAAGCGGGTGAAGCCGATGGTTAAGAAACACGAGTGTTCTCCCCGCCGCGGGAACCCCGTAATACAACTCAACCCAGACGCGATGATTCGACCCAATCACCGCAACACGAACATCGGGACGAAGAAGTTCGTTTGTCAACGCGGCAGTCGCGCGCACTCGTTGATTCAATTCAGAGAAGGTGAGTGACCCCGAATCATCGATCAGAGCCGTCACGTTGGGATGACTGGCCGCGACGCCTTCGATCATGCCGGCAAGAGTTCCGGCGATACCGCTCACTTGCAGACGACGCCTTCGGGGGCTTTACCCGCTTCAACGCCGACGTATTCGGTGATCTCGCCAGGCTTCACGGTTGTCACTGGTCCGGTCGCCGCCGATGTTGAAGGCGCATCCGATCCGGCAATCGTTGTCGTAGTGGTCGCTGGTAACGGTTCTGCGAGAACCCCAGTGAACGAGGACCCGAGAAGAAGCGTGACTGGAGCGCTGCTCTTCAGCGTCTTATCGACCTGCATCTCGGCGTTCCCCCCGATTTGGCGACGAAGGAGGTCTGCCTGCTTCTCGAAGCCAGGCAGGTACCTAATAACCGTGGTCGTTTGCGACTTCGTGATATCGCCAGCCGACTTGGACATGAATCCAAGTTGGCGCAACCGGTCAGAGACCTCAACCGCCTTGCCCTTTGTCCCGGTGGCATTGGCAACGCTCATCACCACTGACGTTGGCAGCGCGGTACCGGCGGGAAGACCTCGGAAGATATTGAAGACATCTTCAGCAGCAGCAGTATCGAGACGAAGGATGCTTGCCCCACCATTGGTCATATCCATATAGACCGGCAACGCGTGAGTCTGAATTTGAGAGCCCGAGAAACCCTTGAATGATTTCCCGAGTGAGACGAGATCGCTAATGCTCAACTTGGAATCAAGTGTGAGGTTGTCGGCAGTGGATGACACCAGACTGTTGATCGCCTTTAAGTCCATCGAACCGAACTTCTCTTGCGAACGATCAAGCATGGTGCGCATGAACAAGGTCTGACGAGAGATGCGTCCAAGGTCAGCGCTCTGGTCTTGAACCCACTTCTTTGTTTTGGGATCGAGATACTCAAGGTGACGGGAACGCGCATACGCGAGTGCAGCATCGCCATCGAGCGTCTGACATCCGGTTTCATACATGTAGAAACCAGAGCTCTTGTCTCGGACCTGCTTGTCGAAGTACATCGGGATGCCACCGACTGCGTCGGTTACCCCTTTGAAACTCTTGAAGTTGATTTCGACATAGTGATTGATGCTGATGCCGAAATCCGCCTTGATGGTGTTGATCAACCGTTGCGCACCATCGGCACTGTCTTTACCTTGAGCAAATGCTGTGTTGATTCGCTCTTCTTCCCCCGAAGGTTGAATCGGAACCCACAGATCTCGAGGGAACGACATCAGATTGATTGTCCTGTTCTTCGAATCGACCCGGGCAAGCATGATCGTGTCGGAGCGTTGCCCAGACTCTTGTGCACCTTGGCTATTCAAAAATGCTGACGAATTGTTGTCGGACTTGGAAATTCCAGACCGGCTATCGGACCCAACGATCAAGAAGTTCTGCACACCGCCCGACGATGACTCAAGAGCAAGAGAGTCTCGATTGATCTGATTGAAGCGGTACCAGCCGTATCCCGCGACAGCGGCAAATCCGACGGCGATGAGTACAACAACCCCGATGCCGACTTTGAGAACACGCTTACCGGTCTTGGGTGGCTTGGCATGGCGAAAGTTCTGCTTTGGCCCCGCGCCTGACGACCCGGCCTTCGGCGGGGTCTTCGAGGAGCCAAGTACCCGACGACCGGGAGAACTGGCGTTGCGTCGAGGAGCGTGACCCGGATCCCATGGGGGCACGGACCCTCCCGACGTGGGGGGTACATCGGACATGAAAGGATCAGGGTAGTCGGGGCCGTTTCCGACACTCCGTCACCCCGCCCGCTTCAGGCTGTGACCTTGGGCTCCTTGGGCAAACCCAGCACTCGTTCACCGACGATATTGCGCTGAATCTGCGAGGTTCCGCCCCAAATGGTCTCGGAGCGGCTGAAGAAGAACGAGGACTGGAGTGCGTTGGCGGGATAGGCCGGGTCGACCGCACGACGGCCGTAGCCAGGCACCGACTCTTCCGTTCCGGCATTGCCGAGCAGAAGCTGTGCTTCGGGCCCGAGTACATCCATTGCAAGCGCCATCACTTGCTGGTGATATTCGCTCCAGAAGATCTTGTTCGTTGCACCAAGTGCCGCAACACCGAAGTCCTTGCGGTCCTGAACCACTGCCGTGAGCGAGCGAAGGCCGTTGATGCGCATGATCTGCACCTTCGACCACGCAAGCGCAATGCGCTGACGAATCATCGGATCTTCAATCGTGCCGTTCTTCTTTGCCACAGCAATGATGTAATTCAGTTCGGTTTCGAAGCGGCGATAGCCCGTTGTCGCCGACGTGCCTCGTTCGAAGCCAAGTGTGGTCATCGCGACAGCCCAACCATTGTTCAGGCCACCAACGACGTTCTCCTTCGCGCAACGCGCATCGGTGAGGAACACTTCGGCAAATTCAGAAGAACCATCGATCTGCTTAATGGGGCGAACTTCAACACCTGGCTGATCCATCGGGCACAGCAAGTAGGAAATTCCCTTGTGCTTTGGTGCATCGGCATCGGTACGACAAAGAATGAACACGTAGTCAGCGATGAATCCCTGTGTGGTCCAGATCTTTTGACCGTTGATAACCCACTCATCGCCGTCGAGCACAGCCTTTGTTCCGAGGTTGGCGAGATCGGAACCGGCATCGGGTTCACTGAAGCCCTGACACCAAGCGATGGTGCCCGAAAGAATCTTGGGAAGGAATTCCTTCTTCTGCTCTTCGGTGCCCCACTGGAGAATGGTCGGACCGACAAGCGTGTCGCCGAAGAAGTCGGCGCGCATTGGTGCACCGGCATTCGCGAATTCTTCAGCCACCACAACAGCCTTCATGGTGGAGAGACCCTTGCCGCCGTACTCGGTCGGCCACGAGGCGCAGATCCAACCGCCGCCGTAAAGCTTGGGCGTCCATTCCTCGAAGAAAAGCGCGCGCTCGTCAGCACTCATTTCGAATCCGGGTTCGAACCAACCCTTCGGGAGGTTCTCTTCAAGCCACCCGCGAACTTCGCTGCGGTAGGCCTCGGCGTCTTCCGGATAGTTCAGGTCCATGGGCGACAGTCTTCCGATGCGGGCCTATGCCGTCCAATCGTTTCGCCGGAGGGCAGCGAACCCTTGCCTGCGGGGTAGATTCACCTTCTATGAGCACCACCGAGACTCCAACCAAAGCCGAACGCTGGACCTTTCAGTGGCAGGAACTCTTTAGCGAGGTCATTACCTCCGGCCTGTGCACCGGTTGTGCCGGGTGCGTTATCGCGTGCCCTCACGATGTCATCGGGTACAACCACGAGGCTGGTGGCTACAAGCCCTTCCACATCGAAGACGAACTCGGCCCCACCGATTGCGGTCACGGACAAAAGGGTTGCACCAGTTGCACCCGCGCTTGCCCACGTTTCCGAGCATGGGAACCACAAGCAAACGAACACCTCTTCGATCGCGACCGTGCCGACGATGAAGTTGCTGGCATTTACAGCGACATCCTTCTCACCCGCGCATCAGATGACATGGTTCACCGCATGGGCCAAGACGGCGGCTTGGTGTCGGCACTTCTTATTTGGGCGCTCGACAACGACTACATCGATGGCGCGCTTACCTCCTACCTCGAAGGCGGCGACGCAGCGACCTGGAAGGCCATCCCCGGCGTTGCCACCAATCGCGAAGAAGTGCTCGCAGGTGCTGGCAGTCGCTACACCTACTCGGCGAACACACTCGCAATGGACGAAGCCAAAGAACGCGGCCTCAAACGACTTGCGTTAGTTGGTATGAGTTGCCAATCCTCAATCGCTCCAGTCATGTGGTCGCGAAAGATCGGCAAGATCTCCAAGCCCATCGTGTTCAACATCGGTTTGCTGTGCTCAAAGACGTTCGATGACGCAATCTTCGAAGAACTCTTCGAAGCGAAGTACCGCATCCCGAAGTCGGAAATCACCAAAATGAATATCAAGGGTGTTTTCCAAATCTGGACACGCGACGGCGGCTACCACGAGGTCAACCTCAAGGAATGTCACGACTGGACTCGCGAGGGTTGCAATCACTGCCCCGATTTCGCAGCAGAACATGCCGACATTTCGACCGGCGGTATTGGTAAAGACAACGACTGGACACTCACCATCGTTCGAACCGATGTTGGCCGCGAGATCATTCAGCGAATGATCGCCGACGGTTCAATCGAGGCTCGTCCCGGCGATGAAGACCCGGGAGCAATCGCGCTCATGCGCAAACTCGCGGAAAAGAGCCGTGCACGTTGGCCGCAGTGGGCCCAAACGGAAGTACGTCTCGGACTTCCCGAAAAGAAGAAGCCAGCGGCGAAGTAATTCTGCGGGCGATCAGCCTGCGGTCGTCGTTGTCGACGCAGTGGTTCCCGTTGCGCACTTCGTCAGTGAATCTTTGATCTCGGAAGAGACGCCATTCCACGTCTTCTCTGGATCTGACTTCAGGTCGCTATTGAGCGTGGTGAAGTCGCTAATTGGCATTTGGTCGACGAAGACCGAATACATGCAGAGACATGACGACTCGCTTGATCCCTTGACATCAGGGGCGATCGTGGTCTCGGTCGCCTTGAGTGCGGTATCGAGCGTTGCCGCTGTCGACGCGTTGATTGCGGTGATCTCGCCAGACGATGTGTAGAGGTAATTAGTGCAGAGCTCGACAAAGTTCTGTTGCGTGAGGGTGTTGTACTCGGTAGGAGTGTTGCCCTGGCTGCAACCACTGAGCCCAATAATGAGCGCAAGGGCAAGACCAACAACACCAGCGCCAACTCGTCGTCCCAACATCGTGCTGACCATCCTCATGAAGTCGATGCCGCATCGTCCGGGGGGCGGCAGGCGGTCGTCACCGTAGTCGGTACCCCTCGGTCTCCCGACATCACCGACCGACGGCCGCCCGACCGGTCCGTCAGCCGAGACGGCTCGGTAGGCTCTCCTTCCCATGGCCCGTAAGCGATCTGCCCCCGCACCCACCCTCGTTCTGCTCGTTCGTCACGGCCAGACCCCCACCACCGGAACCACCCTGCCCGGTCGAGCCCGAGGCCTTCATCTGGCCGACTCCGGCATCGCTCAGGCCGAAGCCGCGGCCGGTCGAATCGCGAAGTTGTCCAAAGTTTCAGCGATCTACGCCTCACCGCTTGAACGCACTCGCGAAACCGCCAAGCCAATTGCTCGGGAACGCAAACTCAAGGTGGCAATTGATCGCGGTCTGCTCGAATGCGATTTCGGCGACTGGACCGGCAAGAAACTCGACGCTCTCCGAAAGCTTCCCGAGTGGACAACCGTGCAGCGCTATCCCAGTGGTTTCCGATTCCCCAACGGCGAGTCCTTTGCGGAAATGCAGACCCGCATGGTCGGCGCAATCGATTCGCTGGTCGCAAAACACCCGGGGCAAACGATTGTTGCTGTTTCCCATGCCGATCCGATCAAGGCTGCAATCGCGCAAGCACTTGGAACTCACCTTGACCTCTTTCAACGCATCGTCGTTTCACCCTGCTCAATCTCCGCGATCCTCTATTCATCGGGAGGACCTGCGGTCCTAACGGTGAACTCCACAGGCGACGATCTGTCGAAGTTGGGGCTCTCGTGAGCGAGTCCTGGGAGTTCATGGATCCTGATGCAGTTGTTCCTGGTGCCTTTGGTGAACCAGGTCGACGCACGTTTTTCATTCAGGCCACCGATGCTGGACGCACCGTGTCGTTCAAGCTCGAGAAACAACAAGTCGCTGCGTTGTGTGACTACCTCGGCGGAATTCTGACTGACCTTCCTGCTATTCATCCCGGGCAATTCATTGCACCTCTTTCAGCGAGTCCTCCTCTCGACATGCAATGGACGGTTGGCGGGCTCGCCGTTGCGTACGAAGAAGACGACGACCGACTCGTGATCGTTGCCGAAGAGGCACCCGACCCTGACGATTTTGCCGACGAAGCGTTCGATGAAGATTTCGGATTCGATTCGGCGACTGCCCGATTCCGTCTTTCGCGCGCTCAGGTCGCAGCATTTATCGCCGTTGGAAATGACCTTGTTCGTGCCGGACGCCCAGCCTGTCGGCTGTGTGGTCGTCCGATGGACCCAGGTGGCCACCCTTGTCCGCGTCTGAACTAGACGCAGCAAACGACGGCGACATCGAAGCCGTCATCACCAGTGGCCACATTGAACTCATCGGACGAATGCCGTGGAGTTCAAACGCGACCTTCCTCGCCGAAGCGACCTTGGGCGAGGACTCCGCCCGTGTGATCTACAAACCCCATATCGGCGAGCGCCCACTGTGGGATTTCCCTGACGGCCTTTGGAAGCGTGAAGTTGCCGCGTACGAGCTCAGTCATGCTCTTGGCTGGGAAGTCGTTCCGTTCACCGTCGGCAGAGAAAATGCGCCCCACGGCATTGGATCGGTGCAGCGGTTCATCGATGCCGACTTCGAGCAGCACTACTTCACCATGCTCGAGGAAGAAGAAACCCACGATCAGTTGCAACGAATGGCGGTCTTCGACTTTGTCTGTAACAACACCGACCGAAAAGGCGGCCACTGTTTAATCGACGACGAGGGCCACATCTGGGGCATCGACAACGGCCTGTCATTCCACGCTGAATTCAAACTTCGTACCGTCATCTGGGATTTCGGTGGCGAAGAAATCGACGGTGAACTTCTCGCAGACCTGCAGTCACTCGTCGACACTGGTCTGAACGATGCAGTGAAGAGATTGCTCGGCACATTTGAGCAAGACGCGGTGCTTGGCCGAGCGCGTGCGCTCATTCGCGAAGGCGTGCTTCCGATTGACGAAAGCGGCCATCGTTATCCTTGGCCGTTGATCTAACCGACATCAGTCGCCGTTCTATGGCACCGTCGGTAACGACAAACGCCCCGGCCATTGACCGGGGCGTTTGAACACTGCAGTACTGGAGATCAGCGAGCCTTAAGGGCCTCGATGAGCTGCGGCAGAACCTTGTGCACGTCACCGACGATACCGAGATCGCTGACCGCAAAGATCGGCGCTTCAGCGTCCTTATTGATGGCGATGATGTTCTTTGAGCCCTTCATGCCGACCATGTGCTGCGTCGCGCCGGAAATACCAGCAGCGATGTACACGGTGGGCTTGACGACCTTGCCGGTCTGTCCGACCTGGTAGCTGTAGGGAACCCAACCAGCGTCGACGATTGCACGGGATGCACCCGGGGCAGCCTTAAGAAGCTTGGCAAGATCCTCGACAAGGGCGAACTGCGCTTGTTCGCCAAGACCACGACCACCCGAAACCACAACTGCAGCTTCATCGAGTGACGGTCCTTCACGCTCTTCGACGTGACGGTTGACAACCTTTGCCCCAGCGCTCTTGCCACCATCGGGAACCGCAATGGTCTCAACTGCAGCGGCGCCGCCACCAGCGGACTCTGCGACGAATGACTTCGGACGCACGAGCACCAGGTGCGGACCAGCGGCGGTGAAGGTGGTCTTCACGTCGGTGGTGCCGCCGAACACTGGCTCGGTCGTGACGAGACTTGACCCGTCGACCTCGAGGTCGGTGTTGTTGGTGATTACGGTGCGGTCGAGCTTGGCCGAAAGTCGACCAGCGATGTCACGACCGAGGTATGAGGTAGCAGCGATGATCGCGTCGGGGGCGTTGCCACCTTCGACGAGAGCAGCGATAGCACCCGACACCGGAACGCCCGGAAGCGCACCAGCGAGGTCACCGGTTGTGTACACCTTTGATGCGCCGAACTCACCGAGTTGGCCAGCAATCGCGTCGGCGTCGCCGCCGGCGTAGACCACTTCAACCGTGTCGGCCAACGAACGGGCCTTGGTAAGAAGTTCAAGAGTAGTTGTGGTGACCTTGCCGTCTGTTGCTTCGGCGAGCACCCAAATCTTCGAAAGAGCCATAATCAATTCCTCCTAGAGAACCTTGAGGTCGTCGAGGAAAGCGACGATCTTTTCGACGGCGGTGCCATCGTCTTCGAAGACCTCACCAGCCTCGCGAGCGGGAGCTTCCTCGATGGACACGATCTGCTGACCGGCACCGGCCCAACCGACCTGACTGGCATCGAGACCAAGATCAGCAACGGTCAGTGTGTCGACCGGCTTGGACTTGGCCGCCATGATGCCCTTAAAGGACGGGTAACGCGGTTCAACAACACCGGCGGTCACCGACACAAGAGCAGGAAGCGGGCATTCGACATCGTCGTAGCCAGCTTCAGTCTGACGCTGAATCTTGACGGTGCTTCCTTCGACGCTGATCGACTTGGCGAAGGTAACCGACGGAAGATCGAGCAAACCAGCGATCTGCTCGGGAACCGTTCCGGTGTAACCATCGCTTGATTCGGTCGCGGTGAGAACCAGGTCTGCACCTTCGACACGCTGAATGGCTTTGGCGAGCACCTTGGCAGTTGCGAGTGCATCGCTACCAGCGAGTGCATCGTCACTGACGAGGATCGCCTTCGCAGCACCCATGGCGAGCGC
>JBIIVE010000133.1:0-3589 GCA_044339605.1 Acidimicrobiales bacterium | reverse complement strand
GGTTCGAAGACCGGACACTTCACCATTCGGAGCCATGGAGACGAGTGTGACTTCACCGCCACCGGCAGTGGTCACAAGCTGCAGCGCCATCTCAACACCGTACGAATCAGATTCGTCGAGGATGAGCTTGCCGTCTCGCTTCAGGGTTTTAGTAGTGGGATCCAACGCTCCGGGATCAGCCGGGTCCGGGATCTGCTTGACACAAACGACGACGTTCATAGATCGAATCCTGCCCGCAGAATGGGGTTGGGGCCAAATCACAGGGCGACATTGTTCGCGGCCCGGCACTGAGACGTCACCTCCGGGGCTCCGCTACGGTCAAAGTCCTTGTGAAGATGCACCTAATCGTCAATCCATCGGCCTCTTCGGTCACCGCCCGGGGGCGGGTGGTGATTACCAAAGCCCTTGCCGCCGACCACGAGGTCACCGTCTCGGAGACCGTCCGCAGGGGGCACGCCACTCGCCTTGCCGCCGCGGCCGCAGCCGACGGCGCCGATGTCGTTGTCGTGCTCGGAGGCGACGGCACGCTCAACGAGGCGGCGAACGGACTCGCAGGGACCGCTACAGCACTTGCTGCCGTTCCTGGCGGTTCCACGAACGTCTTTGCCCGCACACTCGGCTTACCCGATGATCCCATCGAAGCGACCGGCGCACTTCTTGATGCTCTCACCAACAACTCAATCCAACGCATCGGACTCGGCTCGGTAAACGGTCGCTACTTCTTGTTCCACGTCGGAATCGGATTCGACGCCGCTGTTGTTGCTCAAGTTGAACGGCGCAGTTCGTTGAAACGATGGGCGAATCACGCGCTCTTTGGCTGGGCCGCATTCGATACGTGGCTGCGCAAGTACAACCGCAAGCGCGCTCACTTCAGCGTTCGGGTCGAAGGTCAACCAACAGTCGACGACGCAATGTTCACGATCTGCCTTAACACCGACCCCTACACATTCATTGGCACTCGTCCGTTCACCATTGCCCCTGAAGCATCGTTTGATCGACCATTAAGCATCGTCACACTGCGAACGCTGAACGCTGTGCCACTTTTACGGATCTTGTCCTCGGCGCTGGGCTCGGGTCGACTGCTTCGAAACAACAAGCACGTGTCATTCCACGCTGACGTCACACATGTCGAGATCGACGGTTTTGGGCCAATCCCACATCAGGTCGACGGTGATTACCTCGGCGATGTCGAACATCTCGATTTGCGATACGAACCCGACGCGTTGTCGCTTGTTGTTCCGCGAGTCACCGCTCGCTGAGAACCTCGCGACACAAACTCGGAACATTCGTGATGATGGCATCGACACCCATGTCGGCAAGAGCGCGCATCTGTTCGGGCTCGTCAACTGTCCACACATTCACCGCTATTCCGAGCGCGTGCGCACGGTCCACAAACTCTTTCGTCACTAATCCGAACCAAGGATTGATCGCGACATGCCCCGCAGACTCCGCACGATCGAGATCGGTTTGCAACGAGTCGCCGTGAGCATTGAGTAACCCCGTAGGGAGAGTTGCGTCCAATGCTCGGACTTGGTCACAAATGTCGTGATCAAAGGAGGTAACGAGAAAGTCACGCGACGGCGCTTCTGACTGCAGAAGTTCCACAACTTTTGCGATGAGAGATGACCGAAGTGCATCGACGCCATCGGGCTTAATTTCAACGTTGACCGCCAGCGGCGAACACGCAGCAAGCACTTCGGCCAGCGTCGGAATGACGTCAGGAAGATCAGCAGCCGAAAGCTCCCCCAAGACCCGACCGTCGGCCAATACGGGGTCGTGATGCACCACGATCTCGCCGTCGGCAGTGAGGTGGACATCGAGTTCGACCCAATCGGCACCCTGGGCCACCGCTTCAGCGAAGGCAGCGATCGTATTGCCCGGCGGATTCGCTGCCGATGCCCCCCGATGTGCAACAACGTTCACCATTTGCCCACCGTACGCGTTTGGACAGGGCTGTTTTGCTCAAACCTCACCTTTGTAATTTACGTGTCATTAGTCACAAAATTTTCGAAACTGTCAGACCCACCGCGGTATCGCAGGCGCTGACCTGAGGATTTGCAAAAAACCCTTGCGCGTGATTTGTACCGCAAGTACGTTCTCGCCCCTCAGCCACACACGTCCGGGTCCGTTCGAATCACTTCTCGATTCTCACGGTGCGGAGAGGTGGCATGAACACACATCTCACGGATCGGCCGGAAAACCGCTTCGTGACCCCTGATCCTGGAGGAACCGTGGCCCTGACCGCGCCCCATGCAATGACCCTGAACGCAATCGCCGACGACTGGCGTGACCAGTCCGCTTGTCGTGACACCGATCCCGATCTTTTCTTTCCGGTCGGCACCACTGGCCCGGCGATTGAGCAGATCGACAATGCAAAGTCCGTCTGCACCGACTGCGAAGTTCGTCAGCCCTGCCTCGACTTCGCCCTTGCCACCAACCAAGACTCGGGTATTTGGGGTGGCACTTCAGAAGAAGAGCGCCGCAAGCTCCGCCGTCAGTGGCTCGCCGCTCGCCGCAAGGCTTCCTGATTCTCTGAGTCTCAGACTCACTCTGACGACCTCCCTTCGGGGAGGTCGTTGTCGTTTTGGGCCGAGAGTCCCGGCTGCCTGGGTCAGCGGCGGACTGGCACCGAGATCCGGACAGCGGTACCAGGACGGTCGCTCGTGCCCTCGCCAGCCGAGAAACCGATGGTTCCACCTAATTCGGTCGTGACGAGCGTACGAACGATTGAGAGGCCCAACCCTTTGCTGTCATCGATCGTGAAGCCCGGCGCTGTTCCCACTCCGTTGTCGGTCACCGTCACGCGCAAGCGAGTGCCGGTGTTCTCGAGTTCGATGATGACCGTGGCGTCATCGGTTGGTCCCAACGGGAACGCGTGATCAACCACGTTCTGTAGAAGTTCGGTGAGCACCACAGCAAGCGGTGTCGCCACATCGGCGGGAAGAATCCCCGCATCGCCGAGCACAGTGAATCGGATCGGACGATCAGGCGAGATCAGGCCTTCCTCCACCATTCGCACAAGTGGTCGAACGATTTCGATAAACGGAACATCGTCACCGATCGTGGTCGACAACGTTTCATGAACAAGAGCGATCGATCGAATTCGTCGAACTGATTCTTCAACAGCCGCCTTCGCTTCCGGCGAAGACAAACGACGGCCTTGCAATCGGAGCAGTGCAGAAATCGTCTGCAAATTGTTTTTTACGCGGTGGTGAATTTCGCGAATCGTTGCGTCCTTTGACAACAACATGAGATCACGCCGGCGCAGTTCAGAAATATCGCGCATAAGCACAAGAGCGCCGGTCACTTCTCCGTCGGCAACAAGTGGAACGATACGCAGAAGAATCGTGACGTTCGGGCCGCGTTCGATTTCCTCAGCAGTTGGACGAGCAAGCGCAAACGCAGCGGTTACCGGAGAATCAGGGAGGCCGAGTTCGCCAAACCGTCCTCCTTCAGAATTCGCGTGCACGCCAATTCGGTGCAGCCCTGAAATTGCGTTTGGTGATGCGAACTGAACCCTCTGTTGCGCATCGAGCACCATCACTCCATCGCCGACTCGAGGCATAACAACGCCTCGTTCTTCTTCATC
>JBIIVE010000040.1:0-18141 GCA_044339605.1 Acidimicrobiales bacterium | reverse complement strand
AGTGGGCGGAACTTCTTGCCAATGCCACCGTCGCAGTAACAGGGTTTGGTGGTTGCGGAAGCTGCAGTACGCGGAGCATGCGTGATGCACTCGATCTTGAGGCTGCAGGAATACCTGCTGTCTGTGTCGTGCATTCGGCGCTTGAACCCGCCGTGCGCGCAATGGCTCGGCTGGTTGGTGCCGACGAGTACCCGGTAATTGTTATCGACTACCCGCATAATCCGACTGCGGTCTGGACGAAAGACGAGTCAGCGATGCTGGCGGCGCGGGTCCTTGATGCAGTGCGTCTGCGCCTCACCCGATGAGTTTTGTCTCTGACACGCATTCTTTCGATTCCTTCGAAGACGCTCTCGAGGGTCAGTTTGAGTTGGGAGTGACCGACGGACTTCCCGTTGTTCCGCCAACTCCAGAACGAGTTGCCGAGATGCTTGCCGCCGGCGGAGTTTCTGGTGAAACGATTCTTGGTGAAGTGCCGACACGAGATGTCTTGGTGACCGCCGAGAAGGTTGCGATTAATGCCGTGATGGCGGGCTGTCTTCCTGAGTATTTCCCCGTTGTCTTAGCGGCAGTGCGTGCTTTCCTCCAGCCCAAAGCGAATGCTCACTCAACGACAGCCACACTGGCGGGAGCAGCACATACCGTCATCGTGAATGGTCCCATTCGTCATGACATTGGTGTGCATGGGGGCCAAGCATGTTTCGGCCCAGGTTTTCGTCCGAATGCAACGATCGGCCGGGCGCTTCGACTCGTGATCCGTAACGTGTGCCGAACAGTCCCGGGGGTTCTTGACCGCGCCAGTTTCAGTTGGCCTCTTCGCTATTCATTCTGCTTTGCAGAGGATGAAGAAGCAACTGCATGGACGCCGCTTCACGTCAAACTTGGTTACGAACGTGAACAAAGCGTTGTGACGATTCAGTCAATCATGCGCTTGTTCCAAGTCACCGAGTTCGCCCCCGAGTCTGAAGAAATTCTCACGACTGCGTATGAGATCGCCCGCCATATGGGCCTGCAGCGCGACGAATGGGCGGGTGACGGACGGAGTGTCGTCCTTGTTATCGGTCCGGAGCACTATCGCCGCCTTGTCGCCGACGGGTGGACGAAAGAATCAATTGCTGATTGGTTGTACCCGCGTCTTGTCGCCGATACAGCGGGCAAGTTTGATCAGAAGGTCACACTTGCGAGCCCCGACAACATTTGGGTCGTGACTGCTGGTGGGCCAGGAATCGCACAATCGTGGTGGTTCATTCCGCATCTTGCGACACCAACCCACGAACTTATTCTTCGTTAGCTCCCTTGGTGCGAATCAGTGCTCGCTGAGTAAAGGATCGTCTCGTCGAGGATCGTCGACCTCAACTTCGACCCGCGACGAGTAACTGCGGTTGATGGCATCGGTGAGCATGTGGGCCAGCAGGTCAGGCGGGATGATGCATTCGGGGCAATTTGAATCGGAGACGTCGACGGCGACGCGAACGAGCGCGTTCGCTTCATCGAATTCCACCAAGTGAAGATCGGCGCCGTCTGCTCGAAGAAGGACTCCTGCTTCGAAGACTGCGTCGGTAATTGAGTCAGTGGACATGTGAAACACCTCGGTTTGAGTCGTTGATGCGAGTTTTGTTCCGGACCCGACGTACTTTTCGAATAACTAACCATACGAAGACAACGAACAGGACAAGTCAGTTGCAAATTTCAAGCTGTCAAAGCCAGCACGTAGTTAGGTGAAGTGTTATTCGGTATCAAGTTAGTAAACGGCCCGTGCTCCGGCAATCATGAAGCCGATGGCGTGGCTGTTAGAAGTTAAGAGGAAGGCCAGGGCGTGGCCAGTTCATGCGTGCTAGCCGGCCTGAAGCTGACATCGTGATCCAAGCGGTACTCATATCCTCTCCTCCGAAACAAATATTTGTTGTCATGAAATCCGGCACTTCGATGTGTTCGAGAGATTCATCAGGACGGATCACGCAGATGCCATGAGAGATAGCGGCAACAACTACCGAACCGTCTGCCTCAACGGCCAGAGAATCAAAATGATTTGGAGTCGACACCACGATGCGCGGTCGTCCTTCGATTTGTCCAGGAGCGGTGATGTCCCATGCCAGTAGGCGACCGGTGTTTGTTTCAGCGACATAGAGAGTGAGTCCATCGGGAGAGAGGCCGACCCCATTGGGGCCGGTTAGGCCACGCGCAGCCTGTTTCAATCCCGTGCCGTCAGCGTGCGCGTAGTAGAGCGCGCCTCGATCCATCCAGGTTGCACCCATTTTTCCGAGGTCGGTAAACCAAAAGCCTCCGGTTTTGTCGAACACGATGTCGTTCGGGCCGAGAAATCGTTGGCCATCAAATCCATCAAACAAGCGAGTGATGGCTCCGGTCGTTGCGTCGATTCGATCGACCCATCCACCGGTGAACCCCTCGGGTTTCGAACATCCGCTCTCATCGATGGGAATAGTGATTCCGTTCCGAACGGACCACGGGAAGCCACCATTGTTCACGACATAGAGAGCTCCGTCAGGACCGAGAGCGGCACCGTTTGGCCCTCCGCCGGGCACTGCGAGAGTTTGCGAAGTGCCATTGGCATCGGTCCGCATGATTCGCCCGCCGCGGACGTCAACAGTCACGACGTCTCCGTTGGGCATGGCCACTGGACCTTCAGGGAATCCGAGTCCCTCAGCAACGATCTCCATAATTTCCCCTTCGACCTGACGTTAGGTCAATCGGCAGGGACAATGCCGTGGAGAGCTACTTCAGTAGTCTCTGCCCAGAGGTCACAGAATGGGGGAGCGTGAGCCAACGCCAAGAACTACCCAAGAATGCTTCTCAGATCGACGCCGATTGGCTCACCGATGCACTACAGGCGACCTATCCCGGAGTCGAGGTTGCCACCGTTGCACTGGTTCAAAGTTCTGAAGCGACCAACCTGCACGTAGTAGTGAAGATTTCCTATCGAAGGTCACACGGCGCGCCGGACTCGATGTTTTGCAAGTTGCTTCCCTTGGATGATCGAAGATCGGCCATTGCCGCGACGTCAATGGGTCCGAATGAACTGCGGTTCTACCGAGATCTCGCCCTGCATCTCCCACTTCGTGTCCCACAATTCCAAGCGGGTATGCACGACCCCTCCGATGACTCCTTTGTGCTGGTGCTTGAAGACCTCAATGCTTTGGGCTGCGAAGTCAGCAACGGCATTCGCGGAGTGACTGCCGATGAGGCCGCCGGAGCACTTGTAGATCTTGCCGCTCTCCACGTTCGATTTGAGAACCATGAGCGAAGAAATGTGGAAGCCGGTTGGGTGCAGGAACTTGCTGTTGGCAGTTCATACGGATCGACGATGTTGCAGTTCGGACTCGAAAACCATCGAGACCGATTGAGCGACGACTTCGCCCAAATCTCGATGGTGTATATCAATCAGCGCGAACGACTGCATGAGCTCTGGACAACGGGTCCGAAAACAGTGGTTCATGGCGACCCCCATATCGGAAATATTTTTTTCGACTCTGGTCGTATTGGTTTTCTTGACTGGGGGATCATCAACGTGAATACCCCGATGCGTGATGTGAGTTATTTCCTCAACATGGCGATGGATATTCAGGAGCGACGAAACAACCAAGAGGAACTTCTCCAGCATTATCTGAATGTTCGTCGTTCGATTGGTGGAGCGGAGATATCCTTCGATGACGCTTGGAGTGCCCACAGAATTCACGGCGCTTATTGCGTTGTTGCCAGTTGCCAAGTGGTGACATTTCCACCAGATGCCACGCAGAACCGAAAAATATTTGCAGAAGCATTTTTGCAACGGGCAGAAGCAGCTATCGAGGACCTTGAGTCATTACGCGCTATCGAACGAGCGATGTAACTGGCTCTCTCTAAAAAAGAGACGCCCACCTGTGGCACCGAAGAAGTCAGTTCGTTGTGACTCAGAGAACGCGCGAGTGGCTTTGCGAGCAAGCGTCAACTTTCCCTCGTAGTCACTGCGTTGATCTTGAGGATGGTCTGAGCCCCAACACATTCGATCAGAACCAAATCTGCTCGCGATGCGCTCGATAAGGGGAGCCGGATCATGATGAGTTCGCTCGGCGCTCTCAAGTACATAGGACGAAAGTTTTAGATGTATAGATGGGATGTCAGCTAACGACATGAGCATGGTTTCGCTGTCTCCTTCGACCATGTCCATGAAGCCACAGTGGTCTAGTGCAACTAATGCCGCTGGAGTGGTTTGGGAAAGTTCGCCAACTTCTATGAAGCGGTCAGCAAAAATGCAGGGGACAATGGTGACGCCATGGGCAGCAGCAAGTTCCCAAACTGTCCGGGCTCGCCCGTCGGTAAGCCACATGGTTTTATTCTCCCCGATGCCAAAGAGACGCACGCCGCTAATCAAATGACCGGTTTGTGGATCGGTGAGTAAATCGTGAAGGGTGGTAGCAGGATCGGCGGCTTGCATATCGATTGCTGTGACGAATCGAGTTCGGTCGGGATAGCGCGCTACGGCGTGGGTAGCACAAGTGCAGTCGTAGGAATATGCGCCGACAGCCTGAACCACCACCGCTTTATCAACCGCGTGAGCGTCAAGTGTGTCGATGAGTTCATCAATGGTGCCTCCGGTGCGCCACCAGTCACTTGTTCGTGAAGCGATTGATCGGTTGGCAACGGTGGGGTAGCGCGGATCATCACCGCAAGCGACATGGGTATGGGTGTCGATGATCATTAGTGCTGTTCGAGTCCGAGACTCGTAATGAACATTGCAATGATGCGCTCGAGGGTGACGTCGGGGTCGGCATCGAGTGTCAGTCGGCCGTCGCGACGCAATGCGGTGAATCCGTGGATTGTCGAAAACACAATTCGGTACCAGTGAATTGAATCGGTGTTGTCGAGACCACAGGAAGCAAACACAAGGTTCAGGGGGCGAGAGACCAACGCCATGGCGGCGAGAATTTCAAGGTCCTCACCAGGCGGTACGAGGGTCGCATCAAACAGCCCGGGTCTCTCGAGCGCAAAGTCGCAATAGGCATGCACGATGGCCGAAATTGCATCGGCTCCGGCACGGCCGATAGCCGCAGTAGTGAGACGTTCTGCGAGTTCGTGGAGTCCGCGCAGTGAGAGTGCGCGGCGCAGGCCGTCAACGCCGTCTACATGGGCATACATCGATTGAATTCGGATACCCAGTCGCTCGGCCACCGGCCGCAGGCCAACAGCGTCGAGGCGGCCCTCGGCATTGAGCACCGCAACTCCAGCGTCGATCAGCGATTCCCTGTCGATTCCGACGACTGCAGCCATGAACGAACCTTATCAGGCCTTGGTCTGATAGAGTTAGACAGTCAAAGAGAAGACCAATCACCTCTGATTTAGACAGCTCGATAAGCGACGGAGAGGACATCGTGACCACTACCGAAGCAGGTAGTTACCTGCCCGAATTCGTCGAACTCATCGATGAATCACCGGAGTCGATGTTCGCCATGCTTGAGGCACGCGGACTTGGAGACGGACTCCCGATGGTGGCGCCAACAAACGCACGGGTAGAGGCGATGTTGGCGCACGCCAGCGGTGAGAGCGATGAGGTTCTTTTCACTCTTCAGCCGCGATCGGGTGTCGTCACCCGCCGAGTCGTTGCCATCAACGCAGTGATGGCCGGTTGTGCTCCTGAAGTGTTTCCTGTCGTTCTCACTGCTCTTCGCGCACTGGCCCGACCGGAAATCAACCTTCGTGGCGTCAATGCAACAACTCACCTGGTGGCGCCAATGGTGATTGTGCATGGTGAAGTCATTCGCACTGCAGGTTTCAATTCAGGGGTTGGGGCGTTTGGCCCTGGCAATCGCGCCAACGCCACGGTAGGCCGTGCCGTTCGACTGATCATGCTCCATGTTGCTGGAGCGAAGCCGGGTTTCGGCGACGCGGCTACCCATGGGCAGCCGGCCAAGTACACATTCTGCGCCGCCGAAAATAGTGATGCGACGCCGTGGGAGTCCTATCCGATGTCGGTGGGCATCGACTCGCCAAGTGCTGTGACTGTGCATTGCGGCGAAGGTCCACACAATGTTCACGATGCAGAGGCGGCTGGCGATCCAGCCCTAATCTTGGACAAGATCGCATCGGCAATGACGTCACTGGCTCAAAACAATGCGCCGATCAGCCAGGCCGAGTATTTCATTATTCTCGGGCCTGAACATGCTGCATCAATTGCAGAACGAGCAATGACGCGACGCGATGTGTCGAACTATCTCTTCAACACCGCAAGGATGCCAGCGCGCGTATTTCGAAAACATTTTCAGGAACTTGCCTGGGCGAACTGGATGAAAGCGGTTGCAGACGACGAACTTTTGCCAATGACCGGTGATGCCGAGAACATTCGGGTTCTCGTCTCGGGTGGACCGGGAAAACATTCACTCGTGGTCCCGTCTTGGGGCATGACTCGCAGCGTTACGTTGCCATTGGAAGGTTGAGATGAGTGTCTCGGTGTATCTGCCGGATTCGCAACCCGGTCCGACGAGTGCATCTCTTGCGCCGTCTCCGTCATCACTCAACGGTTTGCGCATTGGGGTCCTTGACAACGGAAAGCCGAATGCCGCGGTAGTGATGATCCGGGCGGCTGAGTACCTTGCTACCCGCACGGGAGCGATTGTTTCAGTCATAACGAAGAAAGGTCCGCTCGGACTTTCTGCGAATGCGGCAATTCCACTCGCCCCCGACCGCCTTGAACTGTTAGTTGCTGAATGCGACATCATTCTCACTGGCGCTGCCGACTGTGGTTCATGCACGGCATATTCGGTCCATGATGCGATCGAGCTCGAAAAACATGGCAAGCCAACGGTCGTAGCAACCACCACGCATTTTGAACCAGTGGCGAAAACACTCTCGACTTCGTTCGGAGCTCCTGAAACTCGCTTGCTTGTGCTCCCCCACCCCATCGGTGGAACCGACGAGCGAACACTTGGCGCTTGGGCTGAGGCGGCTTCAGATCGTTTGATCGCGCTGTTTACCGGAAAGCGGTAGGCCATGTCGATCACGATTGATCTTTCAGGCGAATGCGCACTGGTCACGGGTGCGGGGGCGGGGATTGGTGCAGAGATTGCGCGCTGGTTGGCACGAGCGGGGGCACATGTTGCTGTGCATGACATTCGCGAGAAGGAGGCCAGTTCTGTTGTTGCATCGATACTTCGCGAGGGCGGTCGGGCCTTTGCCGTTGTGGCAAATGCTCGTGACGATGCGGCCTTAACCGGAATGATCGACGATGTTGCCGATCGCTTTCGAGGTCGCCTGACCATTGCCGTCAACAATGTTGGTATGTACGGGGAATTTTCACCTGGTCCGTTTACCGAACTTGATGGTGACCACTGGCGGGGATTGCTTGAACAGAACATTGTTATCACTGCACTCGCAGGTGCTGCCGAAGCGCGACACATGGTTGCGTCTGGAGGTGGTGTCATCCTCAATGTGAGTTCGGGAGAGACGACCCGACCGGCCCCGTTCATGTCTGCATATGCTGCGGCGAAGGCGGCGATTAATCATTTGACTCAAACGATGGCTGTCGAACTCGGGCCCCATGGCATCCGAGTTGTGGCGATTGCTCCTGGCACGACGATGACCGAGACCGTCGTCGAGGTACTCGATCAAGACCACGTAGAAGCGCTCGTGGAAGCCACCCCGCTCCGACGGATGACCGAGTTTGATGAGTTGGCTCGCCTTTCAGTTTTTCTTGTGAGTGACCTTGCCCGTTGCATTACTGGTCAGTTGATCCTTGCTGATGCAGGGGCGCATCTTTCGCGATCAAGACCGGCCAATCGTGCGGCATCAAAAAATGATTGATGAGACTTCCGTTCAATCAGCGTTGATCGCAGTGCGCTCCGTTCTCCACTCTGACGGTGGCGATATTGAGCTACTCGCTATTGATGGCGACGCGGTGCGTCTGCGACTTCTCATCGAAGACGCGCAGTGTGCCGAATGTGTGCTCTCGCGATCGATGTTGGAGTTAGTCGCGCTGGATCTGATGCGGTCTGCACTGCCGAGTCTGAAAGCGGTGGCAATAGAAGATCCCCGTGAACTTTGACGAGAACGGTCGGCTTCAGCGTTCTGATCTGCACGTATGTGGCGCGCTCGGAGGGACTCGAACCCCCAACCTTCTGATCCGTAGTCAGATGCTCTATCCAATTGAGCTACGAGCGCAGCGACAACACCGTACTGCCCGTTTCGGCCTTGGTGAAATCCGCTGTGCGGGCCAAATCGGCTGGGCGTTCGACGTTGTTCACGCCGGGATCCAGCCGATTCAGGGAAGGGTTGTTGTCGTGATCTCAGTGGTGGCGGTCTGAGGCGCACCGGTTGTACTCGGGCTCGTGGTGGTTCAGCGCCGGCTGAGCCGATCGGGGAGCGATCGCCAATCCGCTCTAACAGCAGGATCGATTAGATCGAGTCGATAATCGAGTTGAACGTGGCGCTTGGACGCATCGCAGCAGTGGCCTTGGCATCGTCGGGCATGTAGTAGCCACCGATGTCGACGGGCTTGCCCTGTACGGCGTTGAGTTCATCGACGATGTCGGCCTGCTTCGACGTCAGCGCTTCGGCAATCGGCGCGAACTTCGCAGCAAGTGCGGTGTCGTCAGTCTGCTTGGCCAGTTCCTGTGCCCAGTAGAGCGCAAGGAAGAAGTGGCTGCCGCGGTTGTCGAGTTCGTTGACCTTGCGTGAAGGCGAACGGTTCTCGTTGAGCACCGAGCCAGTTGCACGGTCGAGCGTGTCGGCCAGGATCTGCGCAGTGTCGTTGTTCGAGGTTTGCGCGAGATGTTCAAGTGACGCGGCCAACGCAAGGAACTCGCCGAGCGAATCCCAACGAAGGTGGTTTTCCTTCACGAACTGCTGCACGTGCTTCGGGGCAGAACCGCCAGCGCCAGTTTCGAACAAACCGCCACCATTCATAAGCGGAACAATCGAAAGCATCTTGGCGCTGGTGCCGAGTTCCATGATGGGGAACAAGTCGGTGAGGTAATCGCGCAACACATTGCCGGTGACCGAAATGGTGTCTTCACCCTTACGGGCACGAGCGAGCGAGAAGGTGCACGCTGCTTCGGGAGCCATGATCTCGATGGTGAGACCGGTGGTGTCGTGCTCGGGGAGGTACTGCTTCACCTTGGCGATGATCTGTGCGTCGTGCGCACGGTTCCCGTCGAGCCAGAACACCGCAGGCGTGTTGGAAAGACGTGAACGAGAAACGGCGAGCTTCACCCAGTCGCGAATCGGTGCGTCCTTGGCCTGACATGCACGCCAGATGTCACCGGCTTCAACAACGTGTTCCATGATGACGTTGCCGTTGCTGTCGGTGATACGCACGGTGCCAGCAGTTGCGATCTCAAACGTTTTGTCGTGCGAGCCGTATTCCTCGGCCTTTTGGGCCATGAGTCCAACGTTGGGAACGGTGCCCATCGTGGTCGGGTCGAACGCGCCGTTGGCTTTGCAGTCGGCGATGACGGCGGTGTACACACCGGCGTAGGAAGAGTCAGGAATGACGGCCTTGCAGTCCTGGCGTTCGCCTTCCGGATTCCACATCTTTCCGCTGTCACGAATCATTGCGGGCATGGATGCGTCGACGATGACGTCGCTGGGCACGTGCAGGTTGGTGATGCCCTTATCGGAATCGACCATTGCGAGTTCGGGGCCATTCAACATCGCGATTGAGATGTCGGCTTCGATCGCGGTCTGCTGCGTGTCAGAAAGTGTTTCGATGCGTGAAAGCACATCGGCCATGCCGTCGTTGACGTTGACGCCGAGACCTTCGAAAGCGGCGGGGTGCTTGGTGAACACGTCACCGAAGTACGCGTTGACCGCGTGACCGAAAATAATCGGGTCGGAGACCTTCATCATTGTGGCCTTGAGGTGGATCGAGAACAGCACGTTCTGTGCTTTGGCATCGGCCATTTGTGCTTCGAGGAACGCGTCGAGAGCCTTGGCGCTCATAAACGTTGCGTCAACGATTTCGCCGGCAAGAACCGGAAGCTTTTCTTTCAGCACTGTGGTGGTTCCGTCGTTGCCGACGAGTTCGATCTTGAGCGTGTCGGCTTTTTCAAACGTGATCGACTTTTCATTGGCGTAAAAGTCGTTGCCGCCCATTGTCGAAACGTGCGTCTTTGAATCGGCAGCCCACGCGCCCATTGAATGCGGGTGCGACTTGGCGTAGTTCTTGACCGAAAGCGGCGCGCGGCGATCGGAGTTTCCTTCGCGAAGCACGGGGTTCACGGCCGAGCCTTTGATCTTGTCGTACTTGGACTGAATATCTTTTTCGGCTGCGGTTTGCGGATCTTCCGGATAGTTCGGAACGGCGTAACCCTTGGCCTGGAGTTCCTCAATGGCGGCCTTGAGCTGCGGAAGCGAAGCAGAAACGTTCGGAAGTTTGATGACGTTGGCTTCGGGGCGGGTCACGAGATCGCCCAGTTCGCCAAGATCGTCGCTTACACGCTGATCGGCGGTGAGGGCCTCGGGGAAGGTGGCCAGGATGCGGCCGGCCACTGAAATGTCTCGAAGTTCGACCGTGACCCCGGCAACGTTGGTGAATGCGTTGACCACCGGCAGCAGCGACTTGGTCGCCAGCGCTGGGGCTTCATCGGTGTGGGTGTAAATGATGGTGTGACTGTCGGTCGCCATGGCCTTTTCCGGTGTTGAAGAACTACTGCGAATGGCCCATGACGCTAGTTCCCCCAAGTGATTGAGTTCCCATTTGGTCTGGGGACGAGGGGATGGAGTGTGAAAAATGATTGACCGCTGCGAGGACTGCCTGCAAAATGCATGCATGCCCTCAATCTCAGTTCGTAACGTGCCGGAAGCGACTCGTGACGCCTTGGCCGCGAAGGCGGCACAGGCAGGCCAGTCGCTGCAGGAATATCTGCTGGCTCAGCTGGTGGCGATTGGCGGGCGGGTCGAGTTGGCCGAGATTTTGGCGGAAATGAACGACATCGCGTCCGCGTGGGAGGGCTCGGTGACGAGCGAACAGATTCTCGATGCCATCCACGAAGGCCGACGCGAGGCCGACGAAAAGTGGGATCGCTTATGAGAGTGGTCGTCGATGCTTCGGTGATGATCACCGCCAACCGCGTTGGCCCGGCCGCCGAGCGGGCTCGACAAGAGATTGCAGACAACACGCTCGTTGCTCCACATTCCCTGGGCGTCGAAGTCGTGCAGGGTTTTCGTCGTCTTGTTTCTTCAGGGGAATGTTCCGAAACCATCGCTCGGCGGGCGATCTGGAATGTGAACCGACTTCACATCGACCGACTTCCGTTTGAACCGTTCGCCAATCGAGTGTGGGAACTTCGCCACAACGTCACGGCTCGCGACGCTTGGTATGTCGCAATTGCTGAACGTTTGGGTGTCCCGGTCGTGACAACCGATCGTCGTTTGGCGAACGCCACCGGGCCCCTCTGCGAATTCCGGGTGCTCTGAACGCGCCTTCGTACGCTGGGGCAAAAAGAGTGATGGGCCCCGCCGGAGCGAGGCCCATCGTTGCGAGCGGAGAGGGTGGGATTCGAACCCACGGGCGGTGTTACCCGCCACCTCCTTAGCAGGGAGGCCCGATCGGCCGGACTCTGGCACCTCTCCATGTGCAGGGATGCAACATACAGGGCAAACCCCTGCGATTTCGAATGGCGGAAGGAGGGGGATTCGAACCCCCGGAGGCTTTCACCTCGACGGTTTTCAAGACCGTTGCATTCGTCCGCTCTGCCACCCTTCCGCCCGAGACAATAGCGACTCGCCTGCGGCAGGCCCAATGGGCCGGGCGGGTGTTGGGTTGTTGCTGGTCAGTCGACGCGATTGCGTAGTTCGGTGATCCAGTCCGAGGCCTTGGACTGAGCATCGGCGACTTCTTGGCGAACGGCGTGGCCGTGTTCGCCGGCGGCGGGGTAGGAACCCATGAACTTCACTTCGGCATGCTTCGACTTGAGCGAACGCAACGCGTCGGCCACGACCTCGTCGGAAATGTGTCCTTCGAGATCGATGAGGAAGCAGTAGTCGCCCAGGCCACGGCGAGTTGGGCGTGACTCGAGCTTTGTGAGGTTGATGCCACGGGCGGCGAACTCTTGCAGGATCGACAACAACGAACCGGGTTCGTCGGCGCGCTGGAACACGACGATAGAAGTTTTGTCATGTCCGGTTGGTGCGGGAATGGTTTTCGGAGCAACGAGAACGAAGCGCGTTGCGTTGTCGTCGTGATCTTCAATTTCTGACGCAAGAACGTTGAGGCCGTAGACCTCTGCAGCGCGAGCTGGTGCGATTGCTGCGCCGTTTGTGGCGAGTGCATCGGTGGCCTCAGACAACATGCGCGCGGCTTCGGCAGTGGAGTTCGAAGCTTCAGACACCGCGTTCGGAAGAGTTGCGTTCAAGTACTTGCGACATTGCGCAAGGGCGTGGGGGTAGGACCACACCTGCGTGATGTCTTCGAGCTTGACGCCGGGTCGGGCCATGAGTTCGAGGTGAATGGGCAGCACGATCTCGCGCTGAATGAGCAGATCGGAATCGAAGGCGAGCGCGTCTTGGGTGATGTTGACCGTTCCCTCGATGGCGTTCTCCAGCGCGAGAAAGGCGTAATCGACCTTGCCGTCTTCAGCGGCGCTCAGCACATTGGCAAAGGTATCGATCGGGCGCAGGTTGCCCGTGGCGAGATCGGCTTGGCTCAGCAACGCCTGCTCGGAGAAGGTCCCGATGGGGCCGAGGAAGGCGATCGTGCGGCGGGTCCAGTCGGTGCCGGATGCTGGTGCTGCGGAAGAGGTCACAATGGGCGAGGATAGGGGAATGGACGCCAAAGCCCTGAGTGAGTTGTTAGAAGGGGTTCGTCAGGGCGAGATCAGCCCCGACGATGCCGTTGCTGCGCTGCGGCGGTTGCCCTTTGCTGATATCGGTTTCGCGAAGGTTGATCATCACCGAATGCTGCGTCAGGGCCTGGCCGAAACCGTGTTTGCCCCGGGCAAGACGCCCGAACAATGCGCGGCGATTGTGGCGGAATTGTTGGCCCAGCCCGGTTCGGCGCCGGTGCTTTTGTCTCGGGCCTCGGCCGAGCAGGTTGCCACCGCGCTCGCAGGAGCTGACGATGGTCATGTGATCGAAGCTGGGGGCGGCGATCCAAAGAACGCGCGACTTCACACAGTGGTGTGGCGCCCAGCGGCCGAACGACGTGAACGCGTCGCGGTCGTCACGGCTGGAACCGCAGACCTTCCGGTGGCCGATGAATGCGCGGCGACCCTTGCGGCGCACGGATTGCGGCCGTTGCGCATTACCGATGTTGGTGTCGCGGGACTGCATCGCATTCTCGACGCAGCCGAAGAACTTGCAGCAGTCGATGCGATTGTTGTTGTCGCCGGCATGGAAGGCGCACTCGCCAGTGTTGTTGGCGGACTTTCGTCGGCGCCGGTGGTGGCCGTTCCGACATCGGTTGGCTACGGATCTTCGTTAGATGGCATCACCGCGTTGTTGGGGATGTTGGCCTCTTGCGCGTCGGGCTTAACGGTTGTCGGAATCGATAACGGTTTTGGTGCAGCGATCGCGATTATTCGCATGTTGAACGTTCAAGTCTCGGAACGCAGCGATGTCTGAGCATTCGCACGATCACTTACATGAGCACGTTCATGATGACGCGGTGTTCGAAGGAACGGTTGCGTGGGCAGGCGTCACAGTTCCGGCCGCGCCAAGTTCGAACAGCACCGTTGCGTGGTTTCACTGCTTCTCGGGCATTGCGGGCGACATGGCGCTGGGTGCACTGATCGACGCGGGTGCCGATGTTGATGAGATCCGTTCCATGTTGGAGCGACTCCCGGTTGGCGGATGGTCGCTCGAAACCGAAACCGTGCTGCGTTCAGGTATTGCCGGCACGAAAGTTCATGTGCATACCGAAGCAACACCGCCGGCTCGATCGGCTGCCGTTGTTGCCCAGATCGTGGCCGACGCGAAGTTGCCCGACCGTGCACATCGGCGCGCGCTTGCAACATTTCGCGCGCTCGCTGAGGCCGAAGGTCGTTTGCATCGCCAGTCGCCTGAATCGGTGCACTTCCATGAGGTCGGCGCGCTCGACGCCATCATCGATGTTGTCGGCACGTGCATTGCGCTCGAGCTACTCGGTGTCGATGAAGTTGCATCGTCACCAGTGGCTGATGGATTAGGAACCGTGCGCTCCGCTCATGGCGTGTTGCCGGTTCCGGTTCCCGCAGTGGTGTCGTTGCTGGCCAATGCGCCCACTTACGGCCTCGACATTCCTCGTGAACTCACCACACCAACCGGCGCCGCGTTGTTGGCGGCAAACGTTGTGCAGTGGGGCCCGATGCCGGCCATGACAATTCGTTCTGCCGGTTATGGCGCAGGCACTGCCGATCTCGGTGATCGTCCGAATCTCACCCGTGTGGTGATCGGCACGCGTTCTGATTCACCATCAGTCGAGGGTCAGCCGGTTGTGCTGCTTGAAGCAAATGTCGACGATGTCACGGGCGAAACGCTGGCCTATGCGATTGACGCGTTGCTCGAAGCCGGCGCCCACGATGCGTGGCTTACGCCGATCATCATGAAGAAGGGTCGACCTGCACACACGGTGAGCGCGTTGGTTGATCCGGCACAGGTCGCTGCGGTGCGCGATGTGCTCGTGCGTGAAACCGGAACGATGGGTGTGCGCGGCACGCAACTTGAACGTTGGCCGCAATCTCGCGCGTTCGACACGGTCGATGTCGATGGTCAGCCGGTGAAGGTGAAAGTCACCGCCGGCCGCGTGAAGGCCGAACACGACGACGCCGCCCAGGCCGCACGGGCATTAGGCCTGCCGCTGCGTGAGGTCACCCGCCGAGCCGAACAGGCCTGGCGCGACGCTCATCAATGAAACAATCTGACCCGTTTCTCGGCGGGTTCGATTGGTAGTATTGGCAAATGGTCGACTCATTGGAAACCCGGTTCCTACAGAACAAGGAATTGGTTGCTGAAATTCTCGCTAATCGAGCTGATGTTTCTCGTCTTGTGAAACGAAAGAGACGTAAGCCAGAGGAAAAAGATTGAAACACGACGTTTCCGATGGCGGCTTAGTGGGCCGCTCTTGCGCCGCTAGTTCGTGTGAAGGATCACTTGGGCGCGGTTGACGCCGGCGATCACGTTGCTGGCCGACATGCCTGCGGGTGAAAGCAGTTCGATGCGAGTGACGCCGCGATCAAGCAAGTGTTCGAGAACGGCAGCAACCTCAAGGCGAGCAAGCGCAGCACCAAGACAGAAGTGCGCACCGAATCCAAACGCAACGTGATGGTTGGGTGAGCGACCGACATCGAACTGGTCGGCAGTGGGGCCGAACTCGGCTTCGTCGCGGTTGGCCGACGCGTAGACCATGACAACCGAATCACCGGCGTTGATCTGCTTTCCACCAAGCGCGGTGTCGACCGCAGCGGTGCGCATGAAATAGATGACGGCGGTTGTCCAACGAAGAATTTCGTCGACCGCGCTTGCAATGAGGGAACGGTCCGCAACAAGGCGCGACCACTGGTCGGGGTTTTCGGCCAATGCAACGAGTCCACCGCTGATGGTGTTGCGGGTGGTTTCGTTTCCGGCAACAAGAATCTGATTGAGGAACATTGCGATTTCATCGTCGGTGAGGCGATCGCCGTCGATCTCAACACTCGACAACATCGAAATGACGTCTTCGCGAGGTTCGGTGCGTGACGTGGCAACGAGGCGCATGAGCTCGGCCATCATTTCGGCACTGAGGCGCGCTTTGCGTTCTGGATCGTTAAAGATTTCGGTGCCAGGAATTGAAGCTTCGGACCAGTCCCACACCTTGTCCCATTCGCTTTCGGGAAGACCGAGAAGCTGCGCAATCACTTGAACGGGGAGCGGCACGGCAAGTGGCGCAACGATTTCGATCTGCTCGTTAAGGGGCAACGCATCGATAAGAGTTTTTGCGGCTGCGTGCACTGAATCTTCAAGCGTGCGCACAACCTTGCGACCGAATGCAGGCTGTACGAGGTTGCGATATCGAGTGTGATCCGGTGGATCGGTGTGCATCATCGTCGGGGGAGTGGCGTAGTCCGCACCGATCTCAAAGGTGAGAATGCCCTTGGCCGAACAGAATGTGGCGGGGGCGGTGGACACCGTCATGCACTCGGCATGACGACTGGCAACCCAGAAGCCTTGAGTGGCGTTCCACGCAACGGGGTTTTCGGCCCGGAGCTGCGCGTAAAGGGGAAACGGGTCCTCGACGTCGAGGGTGAACCCCATAAACAAGTCAGTCAGTGGTTCGTGGACTTTGTCGGTGTTCGTCATATCGATTCCCCCAAAAGTGATGAGCGGAGTGTGGCCGTTGCGTCTGCCTTCCGCAAGACTGTCGCTATGACTGATGCCGCCGCAACCGATCGCCTCTATTTCCGCCAGTTGCTCGCTGGGCGTGACATTGCCATCAATGATCCCTTGGCCCGTCAGATGGTCAATTTCGTCTATCTCATTGGCGATCGCGAGACGGGCGAGGCCGTGGCCATCGATCCGGCCTACGACGTGCAGGGAATCGTCGATGTGCTTGCGGCCGACGACATGAAACTCACTGGTGTGCTGGCCACCCACTATCACCCCGACCATGTCGGCGGAGAAATGATGGGCTACTCCATCGAAGGCGTGCACGAATTGCTCGACATTGTGTCGGTTCCGATTCATGTGCAAACCGAAGAAGCCGAATACGTCAGCAAAGTCACCAACCTGACAGCTGCCGATCTTGTCACTCACAGCAGCGGCGATGTTGTGATGGTTGGCAACATTCCGATTGAGCTCATTCACACGCCAGGGCACACACCAGGCAGTCAATGTTTCATGCTCGACGGCGCGCTGGTTTCGGGCGACACGCTGTTTCTTGAAGGTTGCGGTCGCACTGATCTTCCCGGTGGCGATCCGCTCGCGCTCTACGAAAGCCTCACGCAGAAACTGTCGAAGGTGCCCGATGATTCGATTCTGTTCCCGGGCCATCTGTATTCCGCAGCACCTTGCGCCTCAATGGGCGAAACCCGCCACGCGAATTTCGTGTTCCGACCAAAGACGCCGGAACAGTGGCTGGCGATGTTTAGCGGTTGAGTCGCCGATGCGTGAGCGCTGGAAGTCGTTTGCGAATATCTGATTGCGCGGTCGCATCGAATTCTGCTTCAACGAACGTGTCGCCTTCGGGCCCAGCGTCGGCGAGCACTCGTCCCCATGCATCAACGATCAGTGCGTGGCCGTGACGCTCGGTGCCGTCGGGGCTGGTTCCCCATTGCGCCGCGGCAATGACCATTGTTTGGTTCTCAACCGCCCTTGCGCGGAGCAACAGTTCCCAATGATCACGACCGGTTGCTTCTGTGAACGCTGCAGGAACAACGATGATGTCGGCGCCTTGTTCGGCTTCGGCCCGAAACAATTCGGGAAAGCGAAGGTCATAACAAATCGTGAGCCCGACGCTCAGTCCATTGATGTCGACAACAACTGGGTCGGTGCCACTCGAGAACGTGTCGGACTCTTTGGATCGAGCGTCTTCGATGTCGACATCGAACAAATGGATTTTGCGGTAACTGCCAAGCAGAGAACCATCGGCGCCGACTGCGATTGAAGTGTTGAACAGTGCGTTGCCGTCGCGTTCGATGAACGATCCAGCGATGAGTGCGCACTTGCTTGTTTGCGCAGTCGATTGTGCCCAAGCCAGCGTTGGGCCATCAAGCGGTTCGGCAACCTCTCGCATATGCGAGGTCCGACCAAGTGATGCAAAAAGTTCCGGAAGCACTACCAATTCAGCACCCTGTTGTGATGCGGAGTGAACGATTGCGGCTGCGCGTGAAAAGTTGTCGGACTGTTCCGACGAACATTTGAGTTGAACGGCCGCAACGTTCACTTTGCCCGCCATTCCTCTCGGCCGGCTCGAACGTCGGTGGCTGACACCGGGTGATGAGATGGGTCGGTGTCGAGGATGACGACATCGACACCTGTCGGAGGGTCGGCGGCAGCGTCTTCGCCAGGCATTGTCCACGGCGGACGCGCCGCAAGTGCAACAAGTGGAAGCCGCTGGAGTGCTTCGTCGCGGGCGTTGACATCTGCGTACCAAACCGGATCGAGCACTTGGTGCCACTTGTCGGCACCGAGAATGATGACCTCGTAGCCCTCGGCGATATCAGCGACGAGACTGTGGGGGGTCGTGATTACGCCGATGCGAGCATT
>JBIIVE010000039.1:0-18143 GCA_044339605.1 Acidimicrobiales bacterium | reverse complement strand
TGTACCCGTGACCGTGCTGCACGTCGCTCCGATGCGCGTGGTGCAGATCAAGACAATCGAACGCGATGGCTACAACGCATTGCAGGTCACCTTCGGTGAGAAGAAGGCCAGCAAGTTGAACAGCCCTGATCGCGGTCACTTCGAAAAGGCTGGCGTTGCCGCTGGCAAGCGTGTTCTCGAGCTTCGTCTCGACAACGTCGACGGTTTCGAAGTTGGCCAAGAAATCAAAGTCGACACGCTCGCCGCTGGCGAGTTCGTTGACGTCACTGCCGTGAGCAAGGGCAAAGGTTTCGCCGGAACGATGAAGCGCCACAATTTCAGTGGTCAGCGCGCATCGCACGGTGCTCACCGCGTCCATCGTGCTCCTGGCTCTATCGGCGCCTGCGCCACTCCGGCTCGCGTCTTCAAGGGTAAGAAGATGGCTGGTCGTATGGGTGCGGAAAAAGTCACCACGCTCAATCTGCGTGTTGTGTCTGCCGATCCCGAAAAGAATTTGCTGCTCGTGCGCGGCGCTGTGCCCGGCCCCAAGGGCGGCATGGTTGTCATCCGTGACGCAGTGAAGATCCACTCGAAGGGTGATGCGTGATGGCAACAGTGACCGTCAAGACCCCGGCTGGCGCTGACGCCGGCTCGATCGAACTCGATGCCACCACGTTTGGCATCGAACCCAATGTGCCGGTGATGCACCAGGTCGTGACCGCGCAGCTTGCGGCACGACGTTCAGGCACGCAAAGCACCAAGACCCGCGCCGAGGTATCGGGCGGCGGTGCGAAGCCTTTCAAGCAAAAGGGAACCGGCCGTGCACGTGCTGGTTCGACTCGCTCGCCGAACTGGATCGGTGGTGGCGTTGCGCTCGGCCCGAAGCCACGCAGCTACGCCCAGAAGACTCCTAAGAAAATGATCAAGCTCGCGCTTCGTTCGGCTCTGTCCGATCGTGCGTCTGAGGGCAAGGTCATCGTTGTCGATGAATGGAAGTTCGACGCTCCTTCAACGAAGGGCGCGATTGCTGCTCTTAGCGCACTCGGCGTCGAAGGCAAGGTGCTGTTGGTTCTCGATCGTGGCGATGTTGCTGCGTGGAAGAGCTTCCGCAACCTCGGCCATGTCCACATCATCGAGACCGCTGAACTCAACACCTACGACGTTCTTGTTTCCGACGTCGTCGTGTTCACAAAGTCGACCCTTCCGAACGTGGAGGAATCAAAGTGAAAGATCTCCGCGAAAAGAACCCACGGGACATCATTATTCGTCCCGTTGTGAGCGAGAAGAGCTACGCACTTCTCGACACAAACGTCTACACGTTCGTTGTTCACCCCGACGCTTCAAAGCCCGAGATCCACGACGCAATCGAGTCGATCTTTGGCGTGAAGGTTCTCAAGGTGAACACGCTCAATCGCAATGGCAAGCGCAAGCGCAACCGTCGTACCGGAACCTTCGGTGCGCAGACGGGCCAGAAGCGTGCATTCGTCACTCTCGCCGCTGGCGACCGCATCGAATTGTTCGAGGGTTAGGAACCATGGCTCTTCGTAAACGCAAACCGACTAGCCCCGGCCGTCGTTTCCAGACTGTCTCCGATTTTGCGGAGATCACAAAGGACACGCCGGAACGGTCGCTTCTCGTCCCCAAGCACCGCACTGGTGGTCGTAACAGTTACGGCCGTAAGACAGCTCGTCATAAGGGCGGCGGTCACAAGCAGCGTTACCGTCTTGTCGACTTCCGTCGCGTCAAGGATGGCGTTCCCGCCTCTGTCGCCGCGATCGAATACGACCCGAACCGCACCTGCCGTATCGCGCTGCTGCATTATCACGACGGAGCGAAGAGCTACATCCTCGCCCCGAAGGGTGTGCAGGTTGGCGACATTCTCCAGAGCGGCCAGGGCTCCGACATCCGTCCCGGTAATGCACTTCCGTTGCGTTACATCCCGGTCGGTACCGTCGTGCACAACGTTGAACTCAAGCCCGGTGGTGGCGGCAAGATGGCGCGTAGCGCTGGCATGAGCATTCAGCTCGTCGCCAAGGAGGGCGATTACGCCACTCTTCGTCTTCCCAGCACGGAAATGCGTCGTGTCCCGATCGACTGCCGCGCCACTGTCGGCGAGGTTGGTAACTCCGAGCACGAACTCATCAAGATCGGTAAGGCTGGTCGTAACCGCTGGAAGGGCGTTAAGCCTCAGACCCGCGGTGTGGCCATGAACCCGGTCGACCATCCTCATGGTGGTGGTGAAGGCAAGACCTCCGGTGGTCGTCATCCGGTGTCGCCTTGGGGCAAGCCCGAAGGTCGTACCCGCGACAAGACCAAGCCGTCTCAGAAACTCATTGTCCGTCGTCGCCGCACCCGCGGTTCACGGCGTTAGGAGAGGACGAAATGCCTCGCAGCCTCAAAAAGGGTCCGTTTGTCGACGACCATCTTCTCAAGAAGGTCGACGCACTCAACGAAACGAACGAGAAGAAGGTCATCAAGACCTGGTCTCGTCGTTCGACGATCATCCCCGAAATGGTTGGCCACACCATGGCCGTCCACGACGGGCGCAAGCACGTCCCGGTGTATGTCACCGAGGCAATGGTCGGCCACAAGCTTGGTGAGTTCGCCCCGACGCGAACCTTCAGGTTCCACGCTGGTCAAGAGAAGAAGGGACGCCGCTGATGGCCTTCGGTGCGAAGACCAACGAGCGTCCGGGCGTGCGCGCCGAGGTCAAGTACGTCCGTTCATCGGCGTACAAGGCCCGTGAGATCCTCGATCTCATCCGCGGACTTCCGGTAGCCCGAGCACTTGAGGTGCTCGAAATGGCCGAACGCGATATCGCTCGCGTTGTTCTGAAGTGCCTCGAGTCAGCAATCGCTAACGCCGAGCACAACAACCAGATCCCCGCCGACGAACTGTTCGTCTCGGCATGTTTCGCTGACGAAGGCCCGACGCTTAAGCGTTGGCGCCCCCGTGCTCGTGGCCGTGCCACTCGCATTCGTAAGCGCACCTGTCACATCACGATCATCGTGAGCCGTTTGTCAGCCGACGATCTTGAGAAGCTTCGTGAACGCGAAGCAGCAAGCGGTCGTGTCTCTGGTGGACGCGCTGCAGCCGAAGCCCGTCGTGAACGTGTTGCTCGCAGCCGTCAGGCCAAGGCCGAGCGCAAGGTCGAAGAAGATTCTGATCACGATCACGATCATGACCACGAAGGCGATCACGATCACGATCATGACCACGTAGAAGCAGTGGTTGTTGACGACGCAGTAGCCGACGAAGCCGTCGAGACCGACGGGAAGGAAGACTGATGGGTCAGAAGGTCAACCCGTACGGGTTCCGCCTCGGCGTGACCACCGACTGGAAGTCGCGTTGGTTTGCCGATCGTCGCGAGTACTCCGACAATCTCATTCAGGATTGGAAGATCCGCGATTTCCTCATGACGCAGCTGCCGCACGCCGCGATCAGTCGTGTCGAGATTGAGCGCACACGCGATCGTCTTCGTGTCGACGTGCACACCGCTCGTCCTGGCATCGTCATCGGTCGTCGTGGTGCTGAAGCCGATCGTCTCCGTGCCGGCCTCACCGAAATCTCTGGCAACAACAAGGTGCAGCTCAACATCCAGGAGATCAAGCAGCCCGAACTCGACGCTGCTCTGATCGCGCAGGGTGTTGCCGATCAGCTTGCTGGTCGTGTCGCATTCCGACGTGCCATGAAACGCGCCGTGCAGAACGCACAGAAGGCTGGTGCCCTCGGCATCCGCGTGCAGTGCTCGGGTCGTCTTGGTGGTGCTGAAATGTCACGCACCGAGTGGTACCGCGAAGGTCGAGTGCCGTTGCACACTCTTCGCGCTGACATCGACTACGGATTCCGTGAAGCAAAGACCACCTACGGTCGCATTGGCGTGAAGGTGTGGCTCTACAAGGGCGACATCCTTCCCTACAAGAGCGTGCTTGACGACAAGGCCACTCGCGAAGCCGCAATGGCTGTTGGTGAACCTTCCGGTGACGCTCGTCCCCGCAAGGTTGTGTCATCAGCTGCGGGTCGCAAGCGCGATGCCGATTCGGAACTGATTGAAGACATCGAAGCAACCCCGCTGGTGAAGGAAGCCGATCCCGAGCTCGAGCGCCTGCTCGCCGAGGAAGAAGAGATCGAGCGTTCAACTCGCCAGCACCACGAAACCCCGCACTTCCGTCCCGGGGATGGTGACTGAACATGTTGATGCCTAAGAAGGTCAAGCACCGCAAGCAACAGCGCGGTCGTATGAAGGGTCAAGCCAAGGGTGGAACCGAAGTCACGTTTGGTGACTACGGCATCCAGGCACTCGAGCCGGGTTGGATCACTGCCCGTCAGATCGAGGCCGCCCGTATTGCGATGACTCGTCATATCAAGCGTGGTGGCAAGGTCTGGATCAACGTGTTCCCAGACAAGCCCGTCACTCAGAAGCCGGCCGAAACCCGCATGGGTTCTGGCAAGGGAAACCCCGAACGTTGGGTCGCCGTGGTCAAGCCCGGTCGCATCATGTTCGAACTGTCCTACAACGACCCCGAGATCGCCCGCGAGGCAATCAACCGGGCCATTCAGAAGCTGCCGATCAAGGCTCGCTTCGTTGCTCGTGAGGAGTCCTTCTAATGGCAAAGACCAAAGAATCACTCCGCGACGTCAGCGACGGCGAACTGCTCGACAAGTTGGCATCGGCAAAGGAAGAACTTTTCAACCTTCGCTTCCAGCATGTCACCGGTCAGCTCGACAACACCGCACGTCTCGGTGTGGTCCGCAAGCATGTTGCTCAAATCAACACTGAATTGCGTACCCGTGAGATCGCCGCAGCCGAAGCGCTGTCGAAGAACGAGGAGAACGCCTAATGGCTGAGGAAACCACGGCCACTGAGCGCGCCAATCCGCGCAAGATCCGTGAGGGAACGGTCGTTTCGACGTCCATGGACAAGACCGCAGTCGTCACTGTGACCGACCGCGTGCGTCACCCTCGCTACAACAAGACCGTTCAGCGCACGAACAAGCTGTACGTCCACGACGAGACCAACGATCTCAACGTCGGCGACAAGGTTCGCGTGCAAGAGACCCGTCCGCTTTCGAAGACGAAGCGCTGGCGTGTCCTTGATGTCCTGGAGCGTGCACGATGATCCAGCAAGAATCCCGACTTCGGGTTGCCGACAACAGTGGTGCGAAGGAAGTTCTTTGCATCAAGGTTCTTGGTGGCACGCGTCGCCGTTACGCCTCGATCGGTGACATCTTTGTCGCCACGGTCAAAGACGCCATCCCCGGCGCCGGCGTCAAGAAGGGCGACGTCGTCAAGTGCGTCGTCGTTCGCGTCAAGAAGGAAAAGCGTCGTCCAGACGGTTCCTACATCAAGTTCGACGAGAACGCTGCAGTTCTCATCAATGACAACTTGCTTCCGCGTGGCACTCGCATCTTCGGCCCAGTGGGTCGCGAGCTGCGCGACAAGAAGTTCATGCGAATCGTCTCGCTCGCCCCGGAGGTGTTGTGATGAAAATCCGCAAGGGCGACCGCGTTCAGGTGCTGTCCGGTAAGGACCGCGGCAAGACCGGTACCGTCACTCGATCCATTCCCGAAAAGGGAAAGGTCATCGTCGATGGTGTCAACATCGCCAAGAAGCATCAGAAGCCCGTTAGCCAGACCAACACCGGCGGCATCATCGACAAAGAGATGCCAATTCCGGCTTCCAACGTCGCCATCGTTTGCAACTCGTGCAGCAAGCCGACTCGTATCGGCTACCGCTTCGAGGCCGATGGCACCAAGGTCCGGATCTGCCGCAAGTGCGAAGGAGACCTCGCATGAGCACCGCAACCACAACGATTCCTCGTCTCAAGACCCGCTACAACGATGAGATCCGTGTCCAACTCAAGGACACGCTCGAACTCGGCAACATTATGCAGGTCCCTCGGTTCGAGAAGATCGTGATCAACTCAGGTGTCGGCAAGGCACTCGCTCAGTCATCACTGATCGACGGCGCCGTGCGCGACCTCGAGCTGATCACCGGCCAGAAGGTCATCGTGACCAAGGCCAAGAAGTCCATCGCCGGTTTCAAACTGCGTGAGGGCAATGCCATTGGTGTGAAGGTCACACTTCGCGGCGATCGGATGTGGGAATTCTTCGACCGGCTCATCAGCCTGGCGATTCCCCGTATCCGCGATTTCCGTGGATTGTCACCGAAGTCCTTTGACGGACACGGCAACTACACCTTTGGTCTTCCTGAACAGCTCATGTTCCCGGAGATCGATTACGACAAGGTCGACGGCCCCCGCGGCTTCGACATCACCATCGTGACCACTGCCAAGACCAATGCCGAGGGCAAAGCCCTGCTCGATGCTTTCGGCTTCCCGTTCAAGCGTGAGGGGCAGCAGTAATGGCTAAAAAGGCGCTCGTTAATAAGCAACGTCAGACCCCGAAGTTCAAGGTCCGTGGCTACACCCGTTGCCAGAAGTGCGGACGGCCTCGTGCTGTGTACCGCAAGTTCCTGCTGTGCCGTATTTGCTTGCGCGAACTCGGACACGCTGGCGAAATTCCTGGTCTCAAAAAGGCCAGCTGGTAGGGGAGGCGACGACATGACAATGACAGATCCCATCGCCGACATGCTCACCCGCATCCGCAACGCGAACACCGCGATGCACGATGAGGTACGCATGCCATCCTCAAAGGTGAAAGAAGCACTCGCACAACTCCTCCTTGCCGAGGGTTACATCGAGAGCTTCACCATCGCTGACGACCCGAACCGTCCTGGTTCTGTCCTCACCGTCACCATGAAGTACTCGCCCGAACGCAAGCGCGTCATCTCTGGTGTCAAGCGCGTGTCGAAGCCGGGCCTCCGTGTGTACATCAAGGCCGACAAGATCCCTCGGGTTCTTGGCGGATTGGGTGTCGCTGTCCTGTCCACCAGTCAGGGTCTGATGACCGACCGTGAGGCGCGTAAGCGTCGCATGGGCGGCGAGATCCTGTGCTTCGTTTGGTAAGGGGCTGACATGTCACGAGTAGGACGCGCTCCTATCGCGGTTCCGGCTGGCGTCGAAGTTTCGATCGCTGGTCAGCACATCTCCGTGAAGGGCTCCAAGGGAACACTTGAACGCGACATTCCCGGTGAGATCACCATCCGTCAGGACGGTACTGAACTCATCGTCGAACGTCCCAACGACGAACGTCAGAACCGTGCGCTCCACGGCCTGGTTCGCTCGCTCGTTAACAACATGGTCATTGGCGTAAGCGCAGGCTTCACCAAGGAACTTGAAATCATCGGCGTCGGTTACCGCGCCACAGCGAAGGGCGACACTGCGATCGACCTCGCACTTGGTTTCAGTCACCCGGTAAGCGTTGTTGCTCCGGCCGGCATCACCTTCGAGGTTCCCGCACCGACCCAAATTCTGGTCAAGGGCACCGACAAGGAAACTGTTGGTCAGGTCGCCGCTGACATCCGTGCAATCCGCAAGCCTGAGCCTTACAAGGGCAAGGGTGTCCGGTACAAGGGCGAATACGTTGCCCGCAAGGCCGGCAAGGCAGGTAAGTAGACATGAGCGACAAAGCACAGCAAAAGCGCGACGCGCGAATCCGTCGTCACCGTCGAGTACGCAAGCAGGTGCGTGGCACCGCAGCGCGTCCTCGTATGGCGGTCTACCGATCCAATCGCCACATCAACGCACAGATCATCGACGACATCAGCGGTCGCACCATCGCCGCTGCATCATCGGTGGAAACCGGTGTCGCCGCTGGCGGCACCAGCAACATCGCTGCAGCAACCGCGGTCGGCAAGCTTCTTGCTGAGCGTGCGAAGGCTGCGGGTATCGACAAGGTGGTGTTCGATCGCGGTGGATTCCTTTACCACGGTCGTGTCGCTGCTGTTGCCGATGCCGCCCGAGAAGCTGGACTGGAGTTCTGATGGCCCTCAACGCTGACGCTCTCGCACTTCGCGAGTCACGCGTGATCAACATCAACCGAGTTGCCAAGGTCGTCAAGGGCGGTCGTCGTTTCTCTTTCACCGCTCTCGTGGTGATCGGCGACGGTGCTGGCCATGTCGGTCTCGGTTATGGCAAGGCCAAGGAAGTTCCGTTGGCCATCCAGAAGGGCACCGAAGAGGCTCGTAAGAACCTGTTCAAGGTGCCGTTGGCCGGATCAACCGTCACTCACCCAATCGTCGGACGCATGGGCGCCGGACGCGTGCTGATTCAGCCCGCTGCTCCTGGTACCGGTGTGATCGCCGGTGGTGCTGCTCGCGCCATTCTCGAAGAGGCCGGCATCCACGACGTTCTTTGTAAGTCGCTTGGCTCTTCGAACCACATCAACGTGGCTCGTGCGACCATCGCTGGCTTGCAGGGTCTCAAGGATCCCAACGAGGTCGCTCGACTTCGTGGACTTGCACCCGAAGAGTTCGTTCCCAAGGGCATGCTCGAAGCGTTCAAGCTTTCCGAGCGTGGCCCGCACGTTCCAAATGAGGTCGCGTGATGGCAGAACTTAAGGTCACCCAGATCAAGTCGTCGATCGGCACCAAGCCCAAGCACCGCGGAACACTTCGTGCGCTTGGTCTCCGTGGTATCGGCAAGACCAACACCCTTCCCGACCGTCCTGAAATTCGCGGCATGATCGCTCGTGTCCCGCATCTCATTTCGGTTGAAGAGGTCGAGCTCGGCTCGACCGGCAAGTGAGGACATCGTGAAGATTCATGATCTCAAGCCCGCTGAGGGCTCAAACCGTCGCCGCAAGCGCGTCGGCCGCGGTATTGGTGGCAAGGGCGGCAAGACCGCAGGCCGCGGTACCAAGGGCCAGAAAGCGCGTACGACCATCCCGGCTCGTTTCGAGGGCGGTCAGATGCCTCTGCACATGCGCGTGCCGAAGCTTCGTGGCTTCAACAACCCCTTCCGCGTGGAATATCAGGCCATCAACCTCGATTCCATCAACGAGTCAGGTCTCGACATCGTCGATCCCGTTTCGCTGCTGGGCAAGAGCCTTGTCGGCAAGGGTGCACTCGTGAAGGTGCTCGGTCGTGGAGAAATCTCCCGCCCCGTCACCGTTCGTGCGCATGCAATCTCGAAGTCAGCTGAAGCGGCAATCACCGCTGCAGGTGGCACTGTCGAAATCATCCCTTTGCCATGGGGCGAACGTCGTCCTCCCGCGAAGGGCAACCAGTTCACAAACCGCTGATGCACTGCTGGCGTCGTAGCCAGCGGTAGGAGTGACCTCGGTGCTCGCAAACCTGAAGAACATCTTCAAGGTCCAGGACCTTCGCAACAAGGTCCTGTTCACGTTCATGATTATCGCCCTGTATCGACTGGGCGCTCATCTTCCTGTTCCCGGAATCGACACTTCTGCGCTGACGCAGTTGAAGTCCCAGGCCGAAGAGGGTGGTGTGCTCGCATTCCTGACACTCTTCTCGGGCGGCGGTCTCACCAACTTCGCAATCTTTGCCCTCGGCATCATGCCGTACATCACTGCTTCGATCATCATGCAGATCCTGGGTGTGGTTATTCCAAAACTCGAGGAATGGCAGAACATGGGCGCAGTCGGCCAGCGCAAGATCACGCAGTGGACCCGTTATGTCACGATCGGTATTGCGATTCTGCAGTCGACTGGTTTGGCTTATCTCTTCCACAACGGTGGTGGTGGGATCACCGGCAGTACAGGCGATATCGATCTCATTCCTGATTTCACCGTGTCGCGCGTGATGCTCATTGTCCTTACCCTGACAACGGGTACGGCATTGCTCATGTGGATGGGTGAACTCGTGACGCAACGAGGTATCGGCAACGGCATGTCCTTGCTGATTTTCGCTTCCGTTGTTTCGTTGTTGCCGAGCCAGATGGCAACGATTAAGGCCAACGGCGGCTGGGTCGCAGTCACCATGGTGCTTGCTGGTTATGCGCTCATCACTGTTGCGATTGTGTACGTCGAGCAAGGGCAACGTCGCATTCCTGTTCAGTTTGCAAAACGCGTTGTGGGTCGTCGCCAATATGGCGGACAGAGCACCTACATTCCGCTCAAGGTGAACCAGTCGGGCGTTATCCCGATCATTTTCGCCAGTTCGGTTCTCTATCTCCCGCAGTTGCTGAGCTTTGTGCTTCCGACCGACGGTTGGGGAAAGACCGTGCAGGACTGGGTGAACTCAAACCTGGTGAACCCGAGTGCTCCGATCCACATGATCGTTTTCGGTCTTCTCATCATTGGTTTCGCCTACTTCTACACGGCGATCACCTTCGATCCGGTAAAGCAGGCCGATCAGCTTCGTAAGCAGGGTGGCTTCATTCCTGGAATTCGTCCTGGCCCCCAGACCGAGCGCTACCTGGCCAAGGTTCTTTCCCGCATCACTCTTCCCGGCGCATTGTTCATCGCCGCTGTTGCTCTTGTTCCTTCCTTCATCTTGACTGCGTATCTTCCCGGCACTCAGGTGTCGTTCACTGGTATCTCGATCCTCATCGCCGTGGGTGTTGCCCTCGAGACGATGAAGCAGATCGACAGCCAGTTGATGATGCGTAACTACGAAGGATTCCTGAAGTAATGACTGCTCGTCTGCTTATCTTCGGACGGCAGGGAGCGGGCAAGGGCACACAGTCCGAGCGGCTTTCGGCGCATTACAACGCCCCGCATATCTCCACCGGAGACATGCTGCGTGCTGCTGTTGCTGCCGGTTCCCCGCTTGGTGTCGAGGCGAAGGCCGTGATGGATGCCGGCGGTCTCGTGTCTGACGAGATCATTCTCGGTGTTGTTGAAGAACGACTCACCGAAGGTGATGTGCAGGCAAACGGTTTTCTTCTCGATGGTTTTCCGCGCACCGTTGTGCAAGCAGAAGGCATGTCCAAGTTTGCAACCATCGATGTCGCAATCGATCTTGTTGTTGCCGAAGAGGTTGTACTTGAGCGTATCTCATCTCGTCGAGTGTGTTCAAAGTGCGGCGCAATTTACTCTGTTGCTGCACCGCCCTCCACGCAGTGGGTGTGTGACAAGTGTGGCGGCGATGTTGTTCAGCGCGCTGACGACACGCCCGAATCAATCGCAAAGCGTCTTTCTGTTTACAACACAGAAACCCAACCAACCATTGACTTTTATGAAGCATCAGGCCTGTTGGTGAAGGTCGACGGGATCGGCTCGCCCGACGAGGTTTTTGCTCGTCTTCAGAGCGCGATCGACGCGCGACTCCCGAAATAGAAATCGCGAAGCCGAACGAACATGAAAGCTCGTTCGAAAGAAGAACTTCGTCACATGCGCGCGGCTGGTCGCGTTGTTGCAGAGATGCACGAAAAGATTCGCGCCGCGATCCGTCCTGGCGTTACGACCGCTGACCTTGATGCGATCGGTCGCAAGGTGATCGACAACAGGGGAGCGACCTCCAACTTTCTCGGTTACCACGGCTTCCCAGCAGTCATCTGTGCGTCGCCGAACGATGTCATCGTCCATGGCATCCCCGGCGCTGTGGTACTCAACGAAGGCGACATCATTTCGGTCGACTGCGGCGCCGTGGTCGAGGGGTGGCACGGTGACGCTGCGTTCACCGCAGGGGTGGGCGAGATCTCCGTAGAGGCGGCCAAACTCATTTCGGTGACCGATGCCTCGCTGGCCGCGGGTATCGCCGCCATGGTGGAGGGCAACACACTCGGCGACATTGGTGCTGCGGTGCAGGCAGTGGTCGAGGCCGCCGGATTCTCGGTGGTTCGGGACTATGTGGGCCATGGCATCGGCCGAGCGATGCACGAATCACCTGAAGTCCCCAATTACGGAGTGGCAGGCAAGGGCGGAAAGCTCAAGGCGGGCATGACCTTGGCGGTCGAGCCCATGGTGACCATCGGGGACTCCGAAACCTTCCTGACCGAGGACGGCTGGACGGTTCTTTCCGCCGACGGATCTTGGGCCGCCCACGCCGAACACACCATCGCTATTGGCCCCAATGGGCCGGAAATTTTGACGCTCCCTTGACCACTCCCCTAACACAGGATTTGGCGCATTTGGAGCCAGCGGGCCTGACCGGTAGGGTCTTCAGTCCGCCCTCGTCCGGGATCCCGCCTTTGCGCGGTCCTGAGCAGGGGTTTTCAGATCCATCACACAGGAGTCAGTGTCCTGGCTAAGCCCAAAGAAGACGCGATCGTTCTGGAAGGAACGGTCACCGAGCCGCTGCCGAACGCAATGTTCCGCGTCGAACTCGAAAACGGCCACAAAGTGTTGGCCCACATCTCCGGAAAGATGCGGATGCATTACATCCGTATTCTCCCCGGTGATCGCGTCCAAGTTGAGCTGACACCGTACGACCTGACTCGTGGCCGGATCACCTATCGGTACAAGTAATACCTACAACCGAACACAAGCGAGTGTCTGATCACAAGGATCAGGCCCATCGGAGGGGTTTGGCTTCGGCCGACAACTTCGCTCCGATGTTCCCGGCAGAGTCCGGGCGAAAGGAACAAACGCAGTGAAAGTACGCCCAAGCGTCAAGAAGATCTGTGAGAAGTGCAAAGTGATCCGCCGCCATGGTCGCGTGCAGGTCATTTGTGAAAACCCTCGTCACAAGCAACGGCAGGGCTGATCCATGGCACGTATCTCCGGTGTTGATATCCCGCGTGAAAAGCGCCTGGAAATCAGCCTTACCTACATCTACGGAATCGGTAACACGATCGCGAAGCAGATCTGTGAAGCCACCGAGATCAATCCCAGCACTCGAGTTCGCGACCTCACCGATGAAGAGGTCAACAAGATTCGTGGCTACATCGATGCAAGCCTGAAGGTTGAAGGCGATCTGCGTCGCGATGTCGATCAAGACATCCGCCGCAAGATGGAAATCGGTTGTTACCAGGGTCTGCGTCACCGCCGCGGTCTTCCCGTTCGCGGTCAGCGCACTCACACCAACGCACGTACTCGCAAGGGTCCCAAGAAGACCGTTGCCGGCAAGAAGAAGGTGGCGCGCTGATGGCAAAGCCAGCAAGCGGCGGCCGTCGGCCCCGCAAGAAAGAACGCAAGCACGTCACCCATGGCGTGGCTCACATCAAGAGCTCGTTCAACAACACCATCGTCAGCATCTCCGACCAGGACGGCAACATCCTGTCGTGGGCCTCAGCCGGAAATGTCGGCTTCAAGGGTTCGCGTAAGTCGACGCCGTTCGCGGCGCAGATGGCCGCTGAGCAGTGTGCAAAGCGCGCGATGGAACACGGAGTCCGCAAGGTCGACGTGCTCGTCAAGGGTCCGGGCTCGGGTCGCGAAACCGCAATCCGTAGCCTTCAGAGCGCAGGCATCGAAGTCACCGGAATCAAGGATGTCACTCCTGTTCCGCACAACGGTTGCCGTCAGCCCAAGCGTCGGAGGGTCTGAACATGGCTCGTTATACCGGACCCAAGGCACGCGTCTCGCGTCGCCTCGGCACCAACATCTTTGGCACCAAGGGCGAAACTGTTGCCCTCGAGAAGCGCCCATACCCGCCAGGTGAGCACGGACGTACGCGTCGTCGTGGCAACCCCAGCGAGTACCTGCTCCAGATGCAGGAAAAGCAGAAGGCGCGTTTCACCTACGGCCTTTCCGAGAAGCAGTTCCGCAACCTCTACGAGGAAGCGAACCGTCGCGAGGGTGTGACCGGCGAGAACATGCTCCGGTTCCTCGAGTTGCGTCTCGACAACGTCGTGTACCGCTCCGGTTGGGCAGCGACTCGTCCGCAGGCTCGTCAGTTTGTTGGCCACGGACACATCAATGTCAACGGCAAGCGCGTAGACATCCCGAGCTATCGCGTTCGCAAGGGCGACATCATCACCCTTCGCGACAAGACACGCGAACTGGTCGTTATCCAATGGAACCGTGAAGTTCTCGATCGCACGCCTCCGGCGTGGCTCGAGGCTGGCGATGGTGGCTTCAGTGTCACTGTCCTCGCGGCTCCCCATCGCGATCAGATCGACGTGCCGGTGCGCGAGCAGCTCATCGTCGAGCTCTATTCCAAGTAAGTGCCAGAGGCCTGGCCGACGCCGTCGGTCATGTCTTGTGCAAGTTCACGAAATCGAACGTACGGAACCGAGGTAGGAACAAATGCTGGTTATGCAGCGACCGAAGGTTGAAGCGCTTGGCGACGCCGATGGCGATCGTCAGTTGTTCGCGGTGGGACCGCTGGAGCCTGGCTTCGGCCACACGCTCGGCAACTCACTGCGCCGCACCCTTCTCTCATCAATCCCCGGCGCAGCCGTCACTCAGGTGCGGTTCGACGAGGCTCTCCATGAATTCGACACCATCAAGGGTGTTACCGAAGACGTCACCGACGTCATTTTGAACCTCAAGGACCTCGTCCTTCGGGTTCACAGTGACGAAGCTGTGACCCTTCGTATCGACGTCAAGGGTCCGGCCGAGGTCACCGCAGGTGACATCGTCACGACCTCCGATGTTGAGATTCTCAACCCTGAACTTCGCATCGCGACGATCAACGAGTCGGGTCGACTCGCTCTCGACGTCACCGTCGAAAAGGGTCGCGGCTACGTGTCGGCAGAACGAAACAAGTCAACCAACACCATTGGTGTGATTCCGGTTGATTCGATCTTCTCGCCAGTGCGTCGTGTGACCTTCTCGGTCGAGCCAACTCGTGTCGAGCAGTCAACCGAGTTCGACCGTCTGGTTCTCGACATCGAGACCGACGGATCACTTACCGCTCGTGAAGCACTTGCATCAGCTGGTGCAACGCTTCAGTCGCTTGTCGGTCTTGTGGCCGAGATGAGCGACGAGCCGCAGGGTCTTGAACTCGGCGAGGTCAGCATCACGCATGCCGGCTCACCCGATCTCGACCTCCTCATCGAGGACCTCGATCTTTCTGAGCGTCCCCGTAACTGCCTCAAGCGGGCCCAGGTCAACACCGTTGGTGAACTTCTCCTCAAGTCCGAGGACGATCTTCTTGCGGTGACCAACTTCGGTCAGAAGTCGCTTGATGAGGTCATTCTGAAACTTGACGAGCGCGGTTTGTCGCTCAAGAACCGGGACTGATCCACCATGCCAGGAACTCCACGCAAGTCGAAGCGATTCGGCGGCAGCGCCTCTCACCAACGTCTCATGATGGCCAATCTCGCAGCATCGTTGTTTGCTGCCGAGGCGATTGTCACCACCGAGGCAAAGGCCAAGGCACTTCGTCCGATCGCAGAAAAGCTCATCACGAAGGCCAAGAAGGGTGGCGTTCATCGCCACCGTCAGGTCGTGTCATTCATGGGCGATAAGGAAATGGCCTCCAAGTTGTTCTCCGACATCGCACCGCGTTACGAAGGACGCCCGGGTGGTTACATCCGCATCCTCAAGCTCGGCCCGCGCCAAGGCGACAACGCGTCGATGGCTCGTATCGAACTCGTCTGAATCGTCTTCGTCCGGATCGGACTGTTATGAACGTGATCTCGACCGACCCACTGTGGTCGGTCGAATCGCGTCCGAACGCAGAACGCGCAGTTGTTGACATTCCTGCGCCAGCCGCAGGGTTCACAAGATTGCGCATGACGATCGCCTACGACGGTTCGAAGTTTCGGGGCATGGCGGAAAACGACGGAGTCGAATCCGTGGCGCGCACGATTCGTACGGAAATTGAACGCTGCGTCGGACATCCAGTTGTGTTGTCAATCGCTGGTCGCACCGATGCCGGTGTGCACGGATGGGGCCAAGTGATCTCATTCGATGTCGATACCGACCTTGTTGCATCGGGGAAGGGTTCACCGGCACGACTTGCACGATCGATCAATCGACAATGCGTTCCGGGGATTGTTGTGCGCGATGCGCAACTCGCTGCTGCCGATTTCGATGCGCGCTTTTCCGCGCTGTGGCGTTCGTATCGCTACACCATCGTGAATCGCCCGATTCCTGATCCGTTCCTGGCCGCGACCTCGTGGTGGGTGCCACAAGACCTCGACATTCACGCGCTTCGCCTCGCGTGTGACGCTCTCTATGGCCTTCACAATTTCTCGAGCTTTTGTCGCCGACCTAAGCCCAACCCGGTGACAGGCTTCGAGCCGTCGCTTATGCGCCGGGTCCACGATGCCTCATGGCACGAAGTCGGTGACGGGGTCCTCCGGTTCGATATCCGAGCTTCTTCCTATTGCCATCAGATGGTCCGGTCCATTGTGGGAACGATGGTCGAGATGGGCCGAGGTTTCCGTCGCCCTGGCGAAATGGCCGGGATTATCCGGGCGGAAGACCGTTCCGCTGCCGGGGGAGTAGCCCCTCCGCAGGGGCTCTGCCTCTGGGAAGTTGGCTACTGAAATCACTGGCGAATCGGCCCAATTGGGCAGAGTTGCCTTGGTTCGGGGCCTACCCGTAGGCTCTCTCCTCCGCTCCGGTGCGCAGTTTCCCTGCCGACACTGGACTTTGTTCGACAGCCACCTTCGGGTGGACCCAAGCAGAAGGGCTGCGCCATGCGCACCTACACCCCCAAGGTCAGTGAAATTCAGCGAGAGTGGTTCGTCGTCGACGCCGAAGGCATGGTCCTCGGTCGTCTCGCCACTGAGGTTGCAACCATTCTTCGCGGCAAGCACAAGCCGACCTACACCCCGCACATCGACACTGGCGATCACGTCATCGTGATTAACGCCGACAAGGTCGTGCTCACATCGAACAAGGGCGAAAAGACGCTTGTGCATCGCCACTCCGGTTACCCGGGTGGTCTCCGCACAAAGACCTACGGTCAGTTGATCGCGGAGAAGCCCGAAGAAGCAGTGCGTCGCGCTGTTCGCGGCATGATCCCCAAGAATCGTCTTGGTCGTCAGATGATCAAGAAGCTGAAGGTCTACGCCGGCCCGGTGCACAATCACTCTGCCCAAGATCCGAAGACCATCGAATTCGCCCACGCCAAGGCTCGCTGAGCGGCAAGGAACAGACAATGTCGAACCCCCTCGTTCAGTCAACCGGTCGTCGTAAGCGTGCAGTTGCACGCGTCATGCTTCGTCCCGGCTCAGGCACCATCACTGTGAACAAGCGTCCGGTCGCTGACTACTTTCCGTCCGAAACGCATCGCATGATCCTCACCGAACCGCTTCGTCTTACGAGCACCGACGAGGTCTACGACATCGTGTGCAACATCGACGGTGGCGGCGTGTCCGGCCAGGCCGGCGCACTGCGTCATGGTATTGCCCGTGCACTTATCGAACTCGATCCAGAACTGCGTGGCGAGCTCAAGAAGGCCGGATTCCTTACTCGCGATGATCGTAAGAAGGAATCGAAGAAGTACGGCCTCAAGAAGGCTCGTAAGGCTCCGCAGTACTCGAAGCGCTAAGTCAATCGTTCTCGCTTTTGTCGGCGAGTTCGTTTGCTTCTAACTCATGACCCTCCGATTCGGAACCGACGGCGTTCGCGGCCCCGCATCTGAGTTCACTGACGCGCTTGTTGTCGCGTTAGGGCAGGCAGCTGCGCAGGTTCTTGGAACATCTGCATTTGTCATCGGTCGCGATACCCGTGAATCGGGAGAGCGTCTTGAACGTGCGCTTGGAACTGGATTGATCCTTGGTGGCGCGCAACCGTTGAGCCTGGGAGTTGTTCCAACGCCAGCGGTCGCGTGGGTCTGCGCCCAACGTGGCGTTCCTGGAGCGGTGATCTCTGCGTCGCATAATCCGTGGTCCGATAACGGCATCAAGTTCTTTGCTGCTGGCGGCCGCAAGTTGTCTGACGAACTTGAAGCCGAGCTTGAAAATGCACTCGACGCGGTGGTTGCTGCGGGTGTCGAGTTCGAACTCTCAGTCGATAGCAAAACCGATACAGGTGCCGTCGCCGAATGGTGCGACGCAGTGGCATCGTCGGTTGTTGCCGTGACTCCGATGCGTATCGTGATCGACTGTGCGAACGGTGCTGCGTCATCTGTTGCGCCTGGAATCTTTCGTGGTCTCGGCCTCGAGGTTGACGTACTGCACGCGCAGCCCGATGGCCGAAATATCAACGATGCCTGTGGGTCGACGCATCCGGAAGACCTACAGCGGGCGGTAGTTGCAAGCGGAGCTGCACTTGGTCTTGCGTTCGACGGCGACGCCGACCGTCTTCTTGCTGTTGACGAGCGGGGTCAACTGGTCGACGGCGATCAACTTATTGCGCTGTTCGCTCGCGATCTTCACGATCGTGGCGAGCTCGCGGGCAATCGCGTCGTTGTCACAGTGATGTCGAACCTTGGATTTCGTTTAGCGATGGACGAGCAGGGCATTGAAGTTGTCGAGACGCCGGTTGGCGATCGGCATGTTCTTGAGGCGCTTGCTCGCA
>JBIIVE010000116.1:0-5122 GCA_044339605.1 Acidimicrobiales bacterium | reverse complement strand
AGGTAAGGTTCTTCGCGTTGCCTCGAATTAAGCAACATGCTCCGCCGCTTGTGCGGGCCCCCGTCAATTCCTTTGAGTTTTAGCCTTGCGGCCGTACTCCCCAGGCGGGGCACTTAATGCGTTAGCTGCGGCACGGATCTCGTTGGTTGAGACCCACACCTAGTGCCCAACGTTTACGGCGTGGACTACCAGGGTATCTAATCCTGTTTGCTACCCACGCTTTCGCTCCTCAGCGTCAGTACCGGCCCAGAGTGCCGCCTTCGCCGCTGGTGTTCTTCCTGATATCTGCGCATTTCACCGCTACACCAGGAGTTCCACACTCCCCTACCGGACTCTAGTCACAGCAGTATCAGGTGGCGTCTCCAGGTTGAGCCTGGAGGTTTCACACCCGACTTACCGAACCGCCTACGAGCTCTTTACGCCCAATAAATCCGGACAACGCTCGCCCCCTACGTGTTACCGCGGCTGCTGGCACGTAGTTGGCCGGGGCTTCTTCTGCAGGTACCGTCATTTTCTTCCCTGCTGAAAGCGGTTTACAACCCGAAGGCCTTCATCCCGCACGCGGCGTTGCTGCGTCAGGCTTTCGCCCATTGCGCAAGATTCCCCACTGCTGCCTCCCGTAGGAGTCTGGGCCGTGTCTCAGTCCCAGTGTGGCTGATCGTCCTCTCAGACCAGCTACCCGTCGATGCCTTGGTGGGCCGTTACCCCGCCAACTAGCTGATAGGCCGCGAGACCCTCCCAAACCGATAAATCTTTCTTCAGCTGACCATGCGGTCAAAAGAAGATATCCGGTATTAGCACGAGTTTCCTCGTGTTATCCCAGAGTTCGGGGCAGGTTTCTCACGTGTTACTCACCCGTTCGCCGCTAGATCTTCACCAGTATTGCTACTGGATGGATCCCGCTCGACTTGCATGTGTTAGGCACGCCGCCAGCGTTCGTCCTGAGCCAGGATCAAACTCTCCATCGAAACCGTGACCACATCCCGCCAAACCCGAAGGTGTGGAAAGACATGACTCGATCATGAAAAGTCCGAGAGAGAGGGGCTCACCTCTCTGAATCTCGAATTGGATTGGTTCTTTCGAACCGCACCGTGGCTTTCCCCCATACACATGGGTTCGGCCGGAATTGCTTGGTGAACGATCACGACTCGTACCTTCTCCCCATTCCCGTTCCGGCAAGCCGGGGCGCGAATGAGCACGGGGAAGGCCGGTTGCGGTGATCGCCCGCACTGGCTTTTTCGTCCTCTGTTCCGTTTTCAAGGAGCACGACCCGAGGGAGCTCAGTCACTGTGGACCGGCCAGAACTCGGTGCACCCTAGGGGTGCGGCAGCCGACGAACGATTTCGCCGGAAACAACTTTGGCTACCGGAGCAGCTTCCGAATGTGGAAGCCGCCTCAGGAGCGGAGAGCCACTCTAACGAGTGGGTCCGACCAACGCAACTCGGCAGTGCAAGAAGCTCACACATGCCGATATCAGGGGGGTCGACCTCCCCAGTGCGGCACAGCCGCTCCGAGGTGGTCCGAGCAAGATAGCCGCGCTCTGCTCGTAATGCACATCGACACATGAGGACAAGCACAGCCCCGGCGCGAGTGCGGCCAGATGGCGGTGGTGCACCGGCAGTGATTAGGGCAAAAAGCGCAATACAAAACGGTGTTTTTTGCCCCTGCGGGCCATGGCGTAGCCATCGGTGGTGAAGTCACTGGCCTCGAGCACCTGGCCTTCGACAACTGCCGTGTCATTCAGCGAGAGGCCGGATTGCGCGACGAGCCGGCGGCCTTCACTTCGGGAGGCCAATGCCCCGTGGTCGGCAAGAACTTCGACAAGATCTCGGCCAATTTCGCCAGCCTCGATGGGGAGCGTCGGGAGGCTTGAGGCCAATTCTGCCCATTCCTCGGCCGAGAGTTCTTGGGCCGATCGCGTGAATCCTTGGGAGGCACCTGCGGCACGCTCGGCCTCGGCCTCGCCATGGACCAGCGAAGTGACCGAATGGGCCAGTAACTGCTGGGCGCGTCGCTGCCCGGGATCGCCGGCGTGCTCGGCCATTACTGCGCCAATCTGGTCGAGCGGCGCAAGGGTCATCTGCAGGAGGAATCGCTCGACATCTCGGTCATCGACATTCATGAAGTACTGAAAGAACGCATAGGGGCTTGTTCTCTCGGGAGAGAGCCACACCGCTCCGTCGACCGACTTGCCGAACTTTTGACCATCGGCCCGGGTGACGAGAGGAACCGTCAGCCCATGGACGTGTGCTCCTTCGGTGCGGCGAATGAGATCGATTCCGGCGGTGATATTGCCCCACTGATCCGATCCGCCTACCTGCAATTCCACCTTCAATTCATTGAACAAATGGTGGTAGTCGTTCGCTTGCAACAACATATAACTGAACTCGGTGAAGGAAATGCCGGCTTCGGACTCGACCCGGGATTTCACCGAATCCTTGGCGAGCATTGTGTTCACGGTGACGTGTTTTCCGACGTCACGCAGGAAATCCAGAACGCTGAGTGGCGCAGTCCAGTCGCGATTGTCGACCAGCCGAGCCTGCGTTGCGCCAGGGGTGAAATCGAGCAGCATCTCGAGCTGCGGCGTAATGGCGGCAAGGTTGGCGTCGAGGGTCGGTGCATCGAGAAGGCTGCGCTCGGAGGAGCGTCCACCGGGATCCCCGATCATGCCGGTGGCTCCCCCGGCCAGTGCAACGGGCTGATGTCCGAACAACTGGAATCGGCGAAGCAGCAAGAGCGGGACCAGATTGCCCACATGAAGGCTGTCGGCAGTCGGGTCAAACCCGGCGTACACCGCTACGGGGCCCTGCCCGAGACGGTCGCGGAGCGCATCGATCGCGGTGGTGTCGTGGATCAAGCCACGAGCGTTGAGATCTTCGAGGATGTCGGCGGTACTCACAGGGGGTCACTCTCTCCCGTCTCGACTGCCTAGTCCAGCCGGTTTCATGCCGCTCGTGGCGGATGCGCGCCATTCTGGCCCCCCGCTTTGCCAGCGAGGTTCCCACGGGCAACAGTTGAAGCCCATGGACCTCGAGGACAACGACTCCACCGTCTCCGACGACGAGGTTGAGCCATTGTCATTCCGTGCCCACACGGCGCGCATACTGGCCCTGCTTGCCGTTCTCGTGATCGCAGGACTCTGGGGATGGGCATTGTTCTTTCCACCGTCTGAAACTCCCCCGGCAACGCTGAAGGACAGGAGCTTCCCCGAAGCAGCCGAAGCGATCTGCACGAACGCCGCCGGGCAGTTGTCGCAGTTCCCAAAAGCGTATGCAACGCCGAACCCCATCGAACGAGCCGACGTCGTTGCGGATTCTGACGTCATCCTCTACGCGATGCTCGATCAACTCAGCGCTCTTGCACTTCCGTCTGATGCGAATGAGGCGTCCAACATCACCGAGTGGCTCGGAGACTGGCGCACCTACGTCGGTGATCGAGAGGCCTACGCCGCCGCACTCAGGACTGACCCCGATGCTCGCTTCTATGTTTCAGTCAAAGAGCGACAGCAGATTTCCAAGCCCATCGACTTCTTCGCCACGATGAACAAGATGTACAACTGCGTCACCCCCGACGACACCGAATAACCGTCGGGTTAGACGTCGATGTTTTCGAGCAGAAGCAGACCCTGACGAACGAGACGGCGCACGCTTTCATCAACATCGAACTCCTGCAATTCGTCGACGGTGACCCAGCGGAGTTCTCGAGACTCATGATTGCCAACCGGGACAGAACCCTTCGGAGCAAGAACGACGAAGCGGATGTCGAGATGAAGATGGGGCGGCTCGTTCGGCGGCCGAACCTCGTGAATGTCGAGGTCGAACGCTGGTTGCACAACACGTAAACCTTCGATGCCCGTTTCTTCCTGTGCTTCACGAAGCGCCGAGGCGGCAAGGTTTGCATTTCCATCGACATGGCCACCCGGCTGCAACCACTTCTGCAGTTTTGTGTGGAAGAGAAGAATGAACCGGCTGGTTCCCTCTTCAACGACGAGAGCAGAACCAGTGAAATGCGCGTCGGGACACGAACGAAAGAGTGCATCGTCGTGGCCTCGCGCAAACTCTGCCATTCGTTGCGCAAGCGCGAGTTGAGACGGGTCGTCGGACTCGTGCTGATCCAGTTGCTCGGCGAGGGCCAAAAGATTGTTTGATGGCGCAAGACTCTCGTCGCTCATGACAAGCGGTGTCGCCAGAGTCGGGTTCGGACCAACCTGATTCTTCGGCGATCCGGTGGTCATTGACTACGCCCGCTTTTGGTCAGCAGTTACGCGAGCAGCAAATGCTTTGAGCTGAGCTGACACAGGTTCAGGCCCACCACCACCGGGAGTGGTGCGGCGAGTGACAGCAACCCCGGGGTCAACGAGGAACACCGCATCGGGGCCGAGTTCAGGCGATGACGCGACAAGTTCACGAAGAGCGATTCCTTCGTCGAGGCTCTTGCGAACCAACGCGCCGACGATGGCGTGCGCATCACGGAACGGGGTTCCATTCGAGACAAGCCACTCTGCAAGATCAGTTGCCGCCGCTGCAGGCGCATTCGCTGCTTCGGCCATGACATCGAGTCGGAACGTTGATGATGCAAGCAGACCGGTCATTGCCCCAAGAGCGAGAACCACCGTGTCGAGTGAATCGAACAGGGGTTCTTTGTCTTCTTGGAGGTCGCGGTTGTATGCGAGCGGCAGCGCCTTGAGCGTGGCGAGGAGCCCGGTGAGGTTCCCGATCAGTCGACCAGTCTTGCCACGGGTGAGTTCCGCAATGTCTGGGTTCTTCTTCTGCGGAAGCATGGAAGAACCCGTCGAGTACGCGTCGGCAAGACCAAGGAACCCGAACTCGTCGGTCGACCACAAGATGATTTCCTCGGCCAGGCGCGACAAGTGGACGCCGAGAAGCGCCAAATCGAAAAGCGATTCTGCAACGAAGTCGCGATCGCTCACTGCATCGAGCGAGTTGGCGAACACGTCGGCAAAACCGAGGTCCTTGGCGGTTGCCGCCGGATCAAGCGGCAGCGATGAACCCGCCAGGGCTCCGGCGCCCAACGGCGATACATCGAGTCGACGACGGGCGTCGACGAGTCGATCGATGTCACGTGAGAGCGCCCAGCCATGGGCCAGCAGATGGTGCGCGAG
>JBIIVE010000038.1:0-18266 GCA_044339605.1 Acidimicrobiales bacterium | reverse complement strand
GCGTGGTCACGGTGTGGGTGAATTGTTGAATCGTGCGGCGCTGGATCTTGCGCGTGAACTTGGTGCAAAGACGGTTGACCTCACATCACGGCCGAGCCGAGAAGCAGCGAACCGCCTCTACCAACGCATCGGCTTCGTCGCTCGCGACACAAATGTGTACAGGTACAGCTTGGATTCCTGAGGTTCTCCTCGTCGGGCCATTCGACCATCGCCCCGGTGAAGCCCTTCCTCGTATGCTGGGAGCATGGAACTCACAGCCGCGATCACACACGAAGGCGAACTCTTCGTCGCGCGCTGTCTTGAAGTTGATGTGACGAGTCAGGGCGAGTCGATGGACGATGCTCTTTCAAACCTCAAAGAGGCTCTTGGCCTTTACTTCGAGGACGAGAACGAACCGTTCGATCTGAGCCATCCGATCGTCACCACGTTCCAACTCTCTGCGTGAATCCGCCTCTCCCGGTCGCAAGCGGGACGGGTTGCGATTTCCGAAATTCTGACTAGAATTCTGGTCATGTCACAAGTTCTTCCCCTCGCCGAAGTCAAAGCCAAGTTTTCGGAAATGGTTGATCGAGTGGAACAACAGCACGAACGGATCACGGTTACGCGCAATGGGCGGCCAGCAGCGGTATTGATGAGTGCCGAGGAACTCGACGCGCTCGAGGACACGCTTGAACTCCTGTCAGATCCGAAAGCGATGGCCGAAATTGAACACGCTCGACTCGAGGTCAGGGCTGGCCGGAGCATCTCTGCCGATGAGTTGCGCGCGAAGTATCTGAGCGAGTGACCGACGAAGGTTGGAATCTGCGCGTCGCAGCGTCCGCTGAACGACAACTTGCGCGACTCCCTGAACGAATCGCCGCTGCAGTGGTCCAGTTTCTACTGGGACCTTTGTGCGAGAACCCTCGCCAGGTTGGGCATCAGTTGCAGCGTGAACTCGCGGGGCTTTGGTCGGCTCGACGTGGCGCCTACCGAGTCATCTACGAAATCAATGACGAAGATCGGACTGTCTCCGTGCTTCGTATCGAACATCGATCCGATGTCTATCGACCGCGATAGTTCGTTGATCCGTTTCTAAAGTAGACATGACTACGAGTTTCCCTAGAGAAAGTCCAGGCTTTTCTATGTGCACCAACTTCAAACATCCGGTAGCAAAAGACGGCACGGTTTGTGTCGGTCGCACAATGGAATTTCCCGACGTGTTGCCGTGGGAACTCGGAGTGCTCGCCAGTGACCATGTGGGCAAGAGCGAGAGCAGTTCGAATGGCAAGACGTGGACCGCCAAGTACGGCATTGTCGGAGTTTCTGGATTTGGTAAACCGTGGTTTGCCGACGCCATGAACAACGCAGGACTCTCTGGTCATCTGCTCTACATGCCAGATCACGCGACCTACTACTCGGCGAAGAACGATGGAACCGATATCGGCATTCTCGAAGGCCTCGCCTTCATTCTCGGAACCTGCGCAAACACAAGTGAAGCAAAGGCGGCGCTTGCGGGCCTCAACTTTGTGAACTGGGTTCCGAAGGAAGTTCCGGTACCACTTCCGCTTCACATCATTCTTCACGACAAGGATTCCTGCGTCGTCGCCGAGTTCCATCCCGATGGCATGGTCGTCTCCGACAATCCCGTTCAGGTTGCGACCAATGCGCCCTATCTCGATTGGCATCTCACGAATGTCGCGAACTACCTGAGTCTCTCGGCGGAAAACCCAAAGCCCATCAACATTGGTGGAACGACGTTTGCCGCTTCGGGACAGGGCCAGGGTTTCCGGGGTCTTCCCGCCGATGAGTATTCACCGTCGCGCTTCATTCGAGTGCTGGCCAATGTCCAATTCGCGCAGCAACCTGCAGACCAGAAGGCAGCAGAGATGGATGTCGTGCGAATTCTTCATGGGTTTGATCTTGTGCCCGGAGTAGTCATGGAAGAAACACCTAATGGCCTCATGCCATTGCTGACGATGTGGTCGACCGTTTCGAATCTCACTGGTAATCGCTATATCTACAACACGATCGGCGATCCTCAGTGGTACGCGATCGATTTAGCGAAAACCGATTTCTCGAAGACACGTTCGATGCCATTCACCACAACCGGTGGATTCGTCGAACTCGCGGTCTGAAAATCAAGCGGATTCTGAAGAACCCCACCGTGACGATTCAGGCGAGCAACGTTCGGGGCCGACCAAAGCGGGGTTCGGTGGCGTTTGCTGGAACGGCCGAAGTCTTGGAGCCTGCCGCGGTGGCCAGGGTGCGCGAAGCGGTGCGGGTGAAGTACCGGATCATGTATCGCCTCCTGATCGAGCGAAGTGACAAGAAAGCTGCGAAGCAATCTGGGTCTGTCACGGCCGGCACCGCAGCAATCAAGGTGGTGCTCCAGGGCTGATCCGCCCTTGTGGGAGACGACCAGAATCATGTGGCCACGTCCCGTCGATTGTTGCCAGCGTGGTTCGCATACTGTTGGGCATCCAGCAGTCCGGGGGCGGTTGTCCCCATCAGCCCGTGAGGAATAAGCGCCATGTCAACGAGCATTGAAGAAGCCCGTCAGAAGTACGCCGAAGAGCGCGCAAAGCGACTCCGATCCGATGGTACGGCGCAGTACTCAGCACTTGCTGGCATGTACGAGGAATTCAATCGCGATCCTTACGTCGAACCCGGCTTCACTCGCGATCCAGAAATCGCCGATGTTGATGTAGTGATTGTCGGCGGTGGATTCGGCGGCATGCTCGAAGCCGCGAATCTTCGCAAACTTGGCGTCGACAACTTCCGCATCATCGAAAAGGGTGGCGATTTCGGTGGGACGTGGTATTGGAATCGTTACCCCGGTGCGATGTGCGACGTCGAGTCCTATGTGTATCTACCGATGCTCGAGGAAACCGGTTTCATGCCAACAAGCCGGTATGCGCTTGCCCCAGAGATCTTTGCGTACTGCCAGGAACTTGGTCGTCGCTTCAACATGTACGAGAATGCTCTTTTCCAGACCGAAATCAAAGACATGGTCTGGAACGAAAAGACCGAGCGCTGGACTGTCACGACAACGCGTGACGATGTGCTGTCAACGAAGTTCATCGTTGTTGCTGGTGGCGTTCTTCACAAGGCAAAGCTTCCCGGTATCCCTGGCATTGAGAACTACAAGGGAAAGTCGTTCCACACCAGTCGCTGGGATTACGAGTTCACCGGCGGCAGCCCGTCAGAACTCATGGACAAGCTCAAGGGCAAGCGCGTCGGCATCATTGGTACCGGTGCAACAGCCGTGCAGGTTGTTCCTCGCGTTGCCGAAGCCGCTGAAGAACTTTTTGTCTTCCAGCGCACGCCAGCATTCGTTGGTTACCGAGGTCAGGCTTCAACTGATGTTGAGTGGTTCAAGAGCCTGAAACCAGGTTGGCAGGACGAGCGCATTAAGAACTTCACACGTGCAGTGTGTGGTCAGCAGCCAGAAGAAAACATGGTGGCTGACGAGTGGACGAATGTCATGTGGACAGACATCACGAAATACACAGAAGATCCCGCAGAAGCAGCTGAACTTGAGCGCATCGACTTCGAAATTATGGAAGGTGTGCGTAAGCGCATCGCAGACATCGTCGAAGATCCTGAAACCGCTGCGAGCCTGCAGCCTTGGTACGGCGTTCGTTGCAAGCGTCCGTGCTTCCATGACGAGTACCTGCCTGCGTTCAACCGACCAAATGTGCATCTCATTGATACGCATGGAATGGGTGTCGAGCGCATTACCGAGAACGGCCCAGTCGTTGATGGCATCGAGTACCCCGTTGATCTTCTGATCTACGCATCAGGTTTCGATGTTGCTGCGACCTACGACCGTCTTGGATTCGTTCCTAAGGGCCGCAACGGTGTTCCAATGACTGAGTCATGGAGCGAAGGTCCCCACAGCCTCCACGGTGTGATGACCCGCGACTTCCCGAACCTGTTGATGATCAGTACCGTGCAGGGCGGCTTCGGTACGAACTTCGTTCACTACCTCACCGAAACCTCGAAGCATTGCGCCGCCATTATTCGCATGTGTCTCGACGAAGATATTTCGCAGATCGAGCCATCAGCTCAGGCTGAGGAAGATTGGTTCAACGTACTCATGAGCAAGGTCATGGGCTATGGCATTTACAACGCCTCATGCACGCCGGGTTACCTGAATCGTGAACAGCAAGAGGGTGACATGAAGGCTGCACGTGGTGCGTCGTTCATGGGAAGTGTCGAGGAATATGCCGATCACTTGATCGCTTGGCGTGAAGCCGGCGAGCTTGCCGGTGTCGAAGTCACCAAAGCGAAGTAGCGCTTCGATTTAGAGATCCTCCAGTTGGACCTTTGAATCAATTGCTGCCGACCGATAGATACCGCGTGCCATGTACGACGCTTCGGCCTTTCGTCGAGCGTCGTACACCGCGGCGCGGACCTGATGGCAACGAGCGGACTCGGGTTCGGCCATCACCGCCATTTCAGCAAAGTGTGATGCAAGCCGCAGATCGCCCTCTTCTGCGAGGGCTTCGGCCCGTGCGGCGAGCACATCAGCGCCACCCGCAAGTGCTGCGGTCTCGCATGCGAGCGCAACATCGGCAGCGGGTTTGAGATTCGCGGGGTTGCCGTCGTACCAGCCGCCGTAAAGACGCCAAATGTTGCGAACAACAAACTCTGGTTCGTCGTATGACGGACGCAAGTAGGGAAGGTCCGCAAGTTCCTGCGGGAGTTTTACGGCGTGAATCACATCGTTGAGGCGCGCGCCAGAGTTCATGAGTGCAAGCGTTTGCTCGTGCAGTGACTCGAGTGCTGCAGCCGTGTTAACAAGGACTTCAGTAACCATTGCCTCTCCACCGACGGCAGGACCGTGAGCGGGGAGGAGAAGCTCAGGTTTCATCGCTGCCATTTCGCGCAAGGAGACCGCCCAGTCCCACGCGAAGCGTTGCACTTTCTGCGGGTTGCCGGCATTGGGGAATTGCCAGATGAACAGGTCACCAACACAGATGGCGCGCTTGTCGGGGACCCATGCCCAGGTGTGATCGTCGGTTTCGCCGCGAGCATGACGGAGGTCGAACTCTGTTCCGCCGATGGTGAGGTTCGTGGAAGTGCGGTAGGTGAGTTCGGGATAGATGAATTCACTCGGCCACGCTGGTTCGGGCAATCGGAACTGCCGCATGTTGATCCAGCCGTTGTAGCCGTTGGTCAATTGGTAGCGATCGAATCGTTGGGGGATTGCTTCGTGGCCGACGTAGCGAATTGGTTTGTCGCCGCGTGATGCAGCTTCAGCATCGAATGCTTGGGCGCCGGTGACATGGTCAACGTGGCCGTGCGTGTACACCGCTGTGTGCACTGGAGCATCCGACCAGGTTCGAAGTTCGGTGATTGCCTGCGGTGCAGACATGTGATGCGACACATCGAACAGGACAATGCCGTCGTCGGTGTTGAACGCAACGACGTTGCTGAACGCTTCGATGAGGACGACGTCGTCAGCAACAACTGCAGCGCCGCCGGCGTCCTCGCTGAACAGCCCGTTCATCGCTAATGGTTCTTCGCCGGTGATCCACCGAGCAGAACGTTCAAGCATTTCCGGTCCGTCCATACGACCTCCCCGTAGGCGAAGATCCTCGCACAGGAGGATCAGCTGTGGAATGACAAGGGCCCCCTTCCTCGGTGTAGTCGATTCATTTGCACGTATTGAGGCTTGTGTAAGGCTCTGTTTATGAATGCAATGGGTTATGTCGGTGCGATCATCTCTATCGTTGCTGGATGTCTTGGACTCATCTGGCCAAAGCAAGTGAGCCAAAAAATCGGACTTCAGATTCCAGGGCGGCTCGGAAAATCTGAAGTACGCGCAACCTACGGAGGGCTTTTCATTGGCGCAGGTGTCGCCGTCGTCTTGATCGCCAGCAGTGATGCTGCGCTCGTGCTCGGAGCGGCATGGGCTGGGGCTTTTATCGCGCGAGCAGTCTCATTCATCATTGATTCATCGCGTACAAAGGAGAACATTGCTGGCCTCCTCATCGAAGGCGTGATGGCTGCGCTGTTGATTCTCGCCTGAGTAGTCAGTTGCGTGTCAGGTCGGTGACCACACCAGGATTGCTACAGCCAACCCTCTGAAGTTCAACTTACTCCGCACTTATGCCTGTCAACGCCGACGTTCAGATGTATCAGCTAGGACGAGACCAAACTGAGCGAGGTCACTGCATGCCGTCTCAATGTCATTGCATGCTGCAAACTGCAACACCACTCCGTCGATTGCGGCCATTGTCATGCGCGCCAACTGCGGGCGTGGTATCGCAGGTTCGTGACCCACTGCACCTGCGATTGAGTCGATGAGGTCCTGGGCGAGTCGGTAGTACTTCTCCTCGAGTATCTCAACGCGACGATCGCCAGTTGGATTGAGATCACGAAGCAAGACGCCGTACCGTTCGTCTTCCAAAAGGTCGGATACACGCTTCATGATGCCGATGATGCACGGGCCATATCCGGCATTCACATCTAATCCATCGGCGACCAAGAAGCTCACCTCATCGATGAGTCGTTCGAAGGCAGCGAGCACAAGATCATCTAGCGACCCGAAGGTGTAGTGGATGGACGCAAGTGGCGCCTTGGCTTCAGCAGCGACTGATCGAGTCGTAACACCCTCAAGGCCAGATTTCTGCAGAACCGCAATGGTCGCATTGATCAGTTGTTCCTTGCGGTCGACAGCACTGATGTAGGGCACGCCTGCCAGCCTACCCAAGAGTTGGTCGCATGACCAACTCTTGGGTATTGTTAGTCGCATGACCAACTACACGATGTCGACAACGGCGATTCCCGTCAGAGAGCAAGCGAGAGTAGCGATCGCGACATCGGCACTGAACGCCGTCTCTCGCGTAGGCAGGCGATTCGGCGATCCGTTTGCTGCGCTCGATGCTCCTGGCGGCCCTATTGATCGCGATGCTCTGTACAACGCATTACTCAACGCAGGACCACTAGTGAAGAGCCGATTCGGCGTCTACCTCACCCCCACTCATGCTGGCTGTCATGCAGTGTTTACGTCTCCCTATGCATCATCAATGGTGGCGCGACCACAAAGCACGATTGGTCGATTTCTTGAACCGACACTTCGCACAGGTCTCGGCTCACCGCTTGATTCCTGGTTCATCACGATGGATGCACCTGACCACACCAGACTGAGGCGTCTTGTTCAACGTGGATTCACTCCAAAGGCGATTGCCGACCACGAGGCGCTAGTGCGTCGGACAGCCGATGAGTTGATAGGTGCGTTCCCTACACGCGGCGATGTCGACGTCGTTGCCTCATTCGCACGACTCTTACCCATGCGAGTCATCACCCGACTTCTCGGCGTTCCAGATTCCGACTTCGCAACATTTGATCGATGGGGCGAAAGCTTGATCATCGCACTTGATCGTCCGCGCTCTCTGCGAGATGCCACCGATGTTCATAACACCCTGATTGAGATTGAGCTGATGTTTCGCGAACTCATCGCAGAAAGACGTCGTCGTCCGGGCGATGACCTGATCTCAGTTCTCGCGGAAAAAGTTGATGGTGAATTACTGAGCGACGACGAGCTCGTGGGAACACTTTCACTCTTACTCATCGCTGGTTTTGAGACCACAGTAAATCTCATTGGAACAGGCACAGCCACTCTTGTTGCAAACCGAGATCAACTCGAACTTCTCGCTACTAGCCCCGGAACTCATCTCGCCAACACTGTCGAAGAAGCATTGCGGTACGAAAGTCCCGTGCAGTTCACGGTGCGAAGAGCACTTGCACCGATTGAGATAGCAGAAGGTCACGTCGTTCCTACTGGCGTTGATGTCATCGCCGTCCTTGCTACCGCAAACCGCGACCCGCTTGTTTTTGACAATCCAGAGAAGTTTGACATCGCCCGACCCAACTCGCGACGCCATCTTGCATTCGTCAATGGACCTCACGCTTGTATCGGTGGGGCACTCGCCCGTCTCGAGGCTCACGTTGCGTGGGAGTCGCTTATCGGTCACTTCCCCGACATCGATCGGTGGCGGATTACAGGTGCTCCGACATTTGGTACGAGTCAACTCATTCGAGGGTACAAGCACCTACCGATGCGTTTCGTGTAGGCGTCAGATTCGAAATCGTTGAAGTCGATTAGGTACCAAGACATGAAGAAGAAATCTCCAGTTGTCCTGCTTCAGATCTCAAACTTTGCTTCTGGGCTTGGCAATTCAATCGTCATGATCACAATCCCTTGGTTGATTCTTGAACGAACTGGTTCGCCAGCCTTTGCTGGACTGGTTGCCGCAATATCGGCACTGCCCGGGGTTCTTGTTTCACCGATCGGCGGTTGGATGGTTGACCGCATAGGTCGGCGAGCTGTGAGTATTGGCGCAGACCTTCTCTCATCAGTTTCCGTTGCGGCATTTCCGATTGTTGCTGCCACTTTCGGTTTATCTGATCTCTCTATTCTCCTCATGGCTGTGCTGGGCGCGGCCTTTGACCCAGCTGGCTATACGGCTCGAAAAACTCTGCTTGCCGATGTCGCGAAGGCTTCTGATGCAGAGCTGGACCATCTCAATGGAATACATGACGGAATCATGGGAATCGCATGGATTTTCGGTCCCGCAGTTGGCGCTGGATTGATCGCAAGCGTCGGCGCAGTTAACTCTTTTTGGTTCTCTGCAGCGTTGTTTCTCATCGCCGCTTTGGTGATCTCATTCTTGCGAGTTGGAGATTCGGGCAAAGATTCTCGCGAACTTGCCCAGGTAACTGATGAGGAAACAGATATGAGCTTGCGTATCGGCGCAAAGACTCTTTGGGATGACAAGTTGTTGAGGACGCTCAGTGTCGCGCTTTTAATTATTGCCGCTGTTTACCTACCAACTGAAGCTGTTGTTCTACCAACGTATTTTGAAAATGTTGATAATCCCAGTGGGCTTGGATTTGTTATCTCGGCCCTTGCTGCCGGTTCTGCAATGGGTTCATTCGGATACGGATGGATTAGCGCTCGAGTTAAGAGAAAAACACTGATCCGAGTGATCCTCATAGGAAGTGCAGTCAGCATCATCCCAATGGCGTTTCTTCCTCCACTGCCCGTGTTGATGCTTGCTGGATTTCTTCTGGGATTGTCGTGGGGTCCATACAATCCACTTATAAGTACTTTGGTGCAACAAAGAGTGCCAGCACATTTACAGGGGCGAGTTTTTGGTGTGCAAACAGCGGTCTTTTATGCCGCGCCACCACTAGGAATGGTACTTGCGGGACTTTCAGTTGAAAGTTTTGGGATTAGAGCTACGTACGTTGTGTTGGCCGCGGTGCTTTCTTTAACTTCGATTCTTGTGTTGCTGACTAAATCCCTGCGTTCAAACTTCTAGAGTCACTAGTGACTGGACACGCAGGAATGAAATGCGTTTCAGGTAGGTGGCCACTGCAGTGCTGCGAAACGGGGCCGTTAGTGGTCGATCAGGCCTTGAAGCTGCTCGGCGATTTCCTCAACTTCGGGCGAGCCGCTTGCGACCGAGAGCACGAGTTCGTACACGTCGTCATTTGAGGCGATCGAAATGGGGATGTCGTTGAGCTCAAGGAAAACCGCGGTGGCGAGCCATCCGAGTCGCTTGTTGCCATCGATCAGCGCGTGATTGTTCACAATGGATTGCAGGAGTGCGGCGGCTTTGGTCCAGATCGATTCATAGGCGTGAACGCCGAAAACAACTGTGCGCGGGCGCGCAACCGCTGATTCGAGAAGTCCAACGTCTCGGATGGGCGGAGGGTCGCCCAGCAACCTGGTTGTGAGTGAGAGGACGTCAGCGAGATCGAGATAGATGGTCGCCGAGCTCATTCGCCGAGGCGGCGAAGCGCATCGGAATGTGCCTCGATGATTCGGTCGGCGGCGCTGGAGACAGCGGTCTCGTGGGACCGGCGTACGACGTACTCACGGATGGCCTGACGAGCAGCCTCTTGCATAGAGATGCCATCGCTCTTGGCCTGAGCCTGAAGGGCAAGTTGTTCGTCGTCGGTGAGTCGAAGTGTCATTGCCATCTCCAAATGGTATCAGTTCGATACCAACTTGCCGTCCCGGGATTTCGGGTCGCAAGGATGACAACCCTCGCCGAGTGCCGGCAAGGGAATTTCGGACTATGACCTACGTCGGCGGCTTGAGGGGGGTGCCGGCCAAGGCCGCCACGATCTGGGTTCCGGGGAGTCCGAGATTGTTGGATCAGGCCGAGCACCTACGCATTGGCAACCGAGGAGCGAAGGATGAATCGGCGCACTCCAAGCCATGTGGTTCACGCAGATCGAGCTCGTGCGCCAGCGCGTCCATAACGAGTTGTGAGTTCGAGGGATGCGGGATGCCCGGCAAGATCGCGTGGAACCGATTGACGAGTGTGTCGATAGGCCTCGCACACTTGGTCATCGGGAAGAAGTCGAGACATGACAAAAGTCTCGCAGACAGTTCACCTTGTTGTCGCTTGCGTGTTGTCAGGAACAACTAAGTTCTGCGCTTCGTCTCAAAAGCCAACACTCAAGCGAGGTGCCTGAAATGACCAACCCAACACTGCCCCACGGTGGCGCACAACTGGGGGCTATCGACGGCCCGCTCGTAATGATCGGTATGGGTTCAATCGGTCGGGCAACGTTGCCACTGCTCGATCGTCACATCGCGTTCGACAAGTCGCGCGCGATTGCACTTGATCCGTTGGCGGAACGCAAGCAGTACGCCGATGAATACGACATCGCCTTTCAACAGGTTGAACTCACTCCTGAGAATTACGTCGAGATCCTCACGCCACTACTCACAAACGGTGAAGGTCAAGGATTCTGCGTCAACCTTTCCGTCGACACTGGGTCGGTTGACATCATGCGCCTGTGTCGCGAACTCAACGTCCTGTACATCGACACGGTTGTCGAACCATGGCCTGGCCTCTATTACAACCAGGCAATCGACAACGCCGATCGCACGAATCAGTTCCTGCGCAGCCAGGCCGTTGCCGAACGTCGTCGTTCACCGGGTGGAACAACTGCGGTGTCGTGCTGCGGTGCGAACCCCGGCATGGTGTCGTGGTTTGTGAAGGACGCACTTGTTCGCCTGAACGACGAAATGGGTCTCGGCCTTGCAACCCCGGCACCGGCCGATCGTGATGGTTGGTCGCGCTACATGCAATCGGTGGGCGTGAAAGGTATTCATATTGCCGAACGCGATACCCAGCGTGTGACGAACCCGAAGCCCGTTGACACGTTCTGGAACACATGGTCGGTCGATGGATTCATTTCCGAAGGTCTTCAGCCTGCCGAACTCGGCTGGGGCACGCACGAGAAGTGGATGCCAGAAAACGCTCGTCGTTTCGCTGATCCTGAGTCGCCTGCGATCTACCTCGAATCACCGGGCGCTGAAACTCGTGTGCGCACCTGGTGCCCCACGCTTGGCGAGCAGTATGGATTCCTCGTTACCCATAACGAGTCGTTGTCGATTTCGGATTTCTATTCAGTGCGTGACGAAAACGGCGAACTCGTCTTCCGTCCGACCTGCCATTACGCGTATCACCCGTGCAACGACGCTGTTCTTTCGTTCCACGAACTGTTCGGTAACGGCGGACGCAATCAGTCAACGAAGCATGTGCTCGATGAAGACGAACTTGTCGATGGCATCGACGAGCTTGGCGTGTTGCTCTATGGACACGATCGCAATGCGTTCTGGTTCGGTTCACGTCTCTCCATCGAAGAAGCACGCGCGCTTGCTCCGTACAACACCGCGACTGGATTGCAGATCTCATCTGCTGTCCTCGCCGGCCTTGTGTGGGCACTTGAAAACCCCAACGAGGGCATTGTCGAAACCGACGAAATGGATCATGTTCGTTGTCTCGAAGTGCAGGTTCCCTACCTCGGCCCGGTGGAAGGCCACTACACCGAGTGGACCCCACTGAGCCGTCGACTCGGACTATTCGTCGACGACATCGACGAGTCCGATCCTTGGCAGTTCCGCAACATCCTCGTGCGCTGACTATCCCTTCGTGCCGCCTTCGATCTTTGCAATCTCGGAACGATCAACCGTTCCGGGTTGACCAAGTTCCATTCCTGGTGGAAGTTCAACGTGAAGGTCATGACAAGGATCGACCGACATCTCGCCGCGCTCCAGCGCGATGGAGATGATGTGTCCACCAAGTTTTCGGTCGTCTGACAAGAAGTGCAGGTGGTGGCCGGGAACTTCGATGCCAGCGGTTGCATCAGGAAAACGAAACCCAACGACCGTTCCGCTTGCGCGTTCGACGCGCCACTCTGATTGATGTGCGACCACTTCGCGCAATGGTTTGTATGGCTTGGTCTGACGCTCGACACTGCGGAGAACGAGGTCAGTGAAGTCACCATCAATGCGCACGGCAATGACCGGAGCATCTGTAGGCGCCATGTCATCAAGTGCATCGTGGAGCTCGTCGAAACCGAGTGACGTGTCGGTCGTCAAAGTTGCCGTGGGAGCAAACGGCACGACGACAGCAAATGGAGTCATCACGGTGGGCGCGAGCGCGTGCACGGTTCCATCGGCATGGGCAGACCACGCGCGACCATCAACAACAATGAGCTCGCCGTTGAGCGCCTGCACGGTTCCGATGCCGAGCGTGCCAAGTCGAAGAATTTCGGCGAGTGAGGTATCGCCGTCGTAGCCGCCGGCCATGAGCGCTTCGAGTGTTCCGGCCTGTACGACGGTGTGCTCTTGCGCCGCGTCGTGGTCGAGACCAGCGCGGGTGAGGGCTCGAACGTGGAGTGCCCCGATCAGCCGGTCGTCGATGATGTCGCTGGTCATGGGCGAGAGGGTAGGGCCGGGGCAGCAGCCGGGATCACCGAACAGCAAGCGCAATGGGTGGGACACAACTATTGTCACAGTCTTCGACAAGAGTTAGTGGAGGCTCGCCATGGACATCACGCTTCTCGGCACCGGAAGTCCGATCCCTGATCCGAATCGGGCCGGCCCCTCAACCTTGGTTCGTGCTGGCGAGCAGGTGATTTTGTGCGACGCCGGTCGTGGCGTGGTGATGCGACTTGCAGGTGCTTTCGCTGGTCCAGCAGCTCTTTCGGCCATTCTCGTGACACACCTCCATAGCGATCACCTCACAGATCTCAACGATGTGATCACCACCCGTTGGATCATGTCGACCGAATCGGCCCCGATTACGATCTACGGCCCGGTGGGACTCAACTTCGTTGTTACGAAGATGATGGAAATGCTGTCGCTCGATGTGGGTTATCGCATTGCTCATCACGAGGATTTGAACGAACCGCCGGCGGTGAACGTGGTGGAAGTTGCGCCCGGCGACACCTTCAGCGTCGGTGACGTCTCTGTTCGTGTTGGTGCAACGAACCACCAACCGGTGGAACCAACGGTTGCGTTCCGACTTGAACACGACGGAACCTCGGTTGTTCTCGGCGGCGACGGAATTCCGTGTGCGGCCCTCGATGAGCTCTGCGCTGATGCAACCGCCTATGTGCAGACGGTGTTGCGCGACGACATCGTGAAGCTCTTCCCGCTTCCACGATTCCAGGACATCCTCGATTACCACTCAACTGTGGAGCAGGCAGCGCAGACTGCGACTAAAGCGGGCGTTCAAACCCTGATCCTTACCCATTACGTACCCGGCATTGCTCCCGGGCAAGAGGACGAATGGCGAGCAATCGCGGCGGCCCACTTTTCCGGCGACATCGTTCTCGGCGACGATCTAACGTCCGTCACCATCTGACCGACGCTGCGTGGCGTCGTTGCGGAGGGGGAACGAATGACTGGTCATACTTCCGAGAAGAAGCAACTCGACACTGCCGACGGGCCGATGGATGTCTTCGTATCGACTCCCGTTGATGGTGTTCGTGGCGGCGTTGTTGTTGTCCAGGAAGCATTCGGTCTTACGGGTCATATTCAACGTGTGTGCGAAGCGTTGGCCGACGCTGGCTATATCGCTGTCGCGCCCGCTCTTTTCCATCGATGTGATGATCAGGTTTTCGGTTACAGCGATTACGACAAACTCGGCCCGGTCATCATGACGATGACTCGGGAAAGCATCGAGATGGATGTCGACGCGGCATTCTCAGAACTCCATCGACTGAACATTTCCCCCGACAAGATGGCAATCATGGGGTTCTGCTTTGGTGGAACGGTGACGCTTGAAACTGCCGCTCGTTGCGAACTCGCAGCAGCTGTCACCTTCTACGGCGGGGGCTTAGGCGAAGGTCGATTTGGCCTTGCCCCTGGGATTGAAAGCGCCGCGCGGTTGCGTACGCCATGGCTTGGTTTGTATGGCGATCTCGACGAACACATTCCGATCGATGAGGTCGAGCAAGTGCGGGTTGCGGCGGCATCCTCACCTGTCGACACCGAAGTCATACGTTTCGCCGATGCTGATCACGGGTTTCATTGTGATGAGCGCCCGTCGTTCCATGCGGAAACTTCTTCGGTTGCCTGGGAGCGCACACTCGAGTTCCTCGACGAACAGATGCGTTGACCTCGTTCGATTCGAACGGGCAGCAAAACGCAAACACCCCCAGCCGGGGGGATGGCGGGGGTGTCGCAAGGCCGTCAGGAGGGGGGATCCTGATTCGGCCAGACGGCTCAATGGGAGGGGGGATTCCCAGAGCCGATGACCAAAGAGTACGGGGCGAACGCGATTCCAGTACTGAAAATTCGCCGGTCAGCAGTCACAATGACCCTTGTCACACAAGGGATCGGGGGCTACCAGCCTTGGTGAAGCGGGCGACCTTCGGCGAAACCGGACGCGGTCTGGACACCAACAACAGCGCGCTCATGGAACTCTTCGATGGTGCGAGCACCGGCGTAGGTGCAGGAACTGCGCACGCCAGCAACGATCGTGTCGATGAGGTCTTCAACGCCGGGGCGGTCGGCCTCGAGATATAGGCGACCAGAGCTAATGCCCTCTTCGAAGAGCGCTCGGCGCGCTGCTTCGATTGGGGCTTCGTCTTGTGCGGTGCGATTCACAACAGCACGAGCTGATGCCATGCCGAAGTTCTCTTTGTAGAAGCGTCCGTCGGCGTCTTGGCGAAGATCACCAGGTGATTCGTGGGTTCCGGCGAACCAAGAACCGATCATGACGTTGCTTGCACCCGCAGCGAGTGAAAGCGCAACATCGCGTGGGTGACGAATACCGCCGTCGGCCTCTGGGGTTCTGTCGTGAAGGAAGCGCACGTATGCAGAGAGTAGGCGACGTCAGTACGGTTCGCCCAAGGGGTCGTCATCGAGGCCTGCGGCGGTGGCAGCAAGCATCGCCATTTGGGCCGCTCGGTGGTACACGAGAACGAAGGTTTGTTGAGCGGTGGGCTCGATCGTGCGAAGCGGAGGGTCGCCAAGCGACATGACCATGGCCGAAGGATCGGTGGACATGCGCACAAGGGCTGGGTCGTCCGGGAATGCCTCTCCCCAAAATTTCTTGGAGGCGGCGCGATCAGCGTTCTGCTTCTTGTTGTTTCCGGCGGGGCGGCGGCGTGTGCGGCTCATGCGATGCTCCTTTCGAGATCATCGTCAGTGTCGGTAAGAAGTTCATCGGTGCGCAGACCCAGCGCCGTTTGCAACTGAGTGGAATCGAGATCGCCCAGAGAACTGGATTTGGGAAGCACGAGGTCGGCGATATGGCGTTTGCCAGCAACAACCTCTTCGACACGCTCATCGACGGTGCCAGGGCACATGAGACGATGAGCGATCACGGTTTTGTCCTGACCAATACGCCAAGCGCGATCGCGAGCCTGATCTTCCACCGCAGGGTTCCACCAACGGTCATACAAGATGACGTGGTTGGCGTTGGTGAGGTTAAGGCCTGTGCCGCCTGCCTTGAGTGACAGCACGAGAGTGCCGGGGCCTTCAAGCGCTTGGAAGTCGGCAACAAGTTGATCGCGTGCGCCGCGTGACTGACCGCCGTGGTAGCAGCCAACAGGTGTATCGAAACGTGAGGAGAGGTGTTCAGCGAGTTTCTGTCCCCACTCAGCGAAGTGCGTAAACACAAGAGCTCGTTCGCCGGCGGCGTAGACCTGCTCGATGATTTCTTCGAGGCGGGCGAGTTTGCCGGAACGGCCATCGAGTGGTCCGTCGTCGTGGCGGTAGGCCACGGGGTGATTGCAGATCTGCTTCAGCGCAGTGATCGCAGCGAGGATGCGGCCATTGCGATTGTCGGCGCCCGATTCGAGGGCAGTGCCAGTAACGAGACTGTCGAGCACTGCTTGGTAGAGACCGATTTGTTCGGGAGTCATCGAACAGTGATCGAGTTCGTCGATGCGGTCGGGAAGTTCGGCGGCAATTGCTGGTTCTGACTTTGTGCGACGGAACACGAGGATGCCGTTCAGCGCGCGCAGTGCGGTTTCGCCTTGGTCGCGCCCGGTCGTGCCTGTTGCAGAAAGTTGCGCAATGAAATGGGGACGAGGGCCAACGAGGCCAGGGTTGGTGAAATCGAGGATGGCCCAAAGGTCGCCGAGTCCGTTTTCAATTGGCGTTCCCGTAAGCGCGAGTCGTGACGACGCGTTGAGGCGACGTAATTGCTGAGCAGTTTCGTTGACAGGGTTCTTGATGGCCTGTGCTTCATCGAGAACGATGCGGCCCCACGAGATCTTCTCGAGTGCTTCGATGTCGCGAACGGCGGTGCCGTAGGTGGTGATGACGACATCGGCCCGTTCGACTTCGGCCGCGATGTCCTTGTGGTCAGAGCGACCGGCTCCGTGATGAACAACGACAGAAAGCTCAGGAGTGAAACGACGAGCTTCTGCTGCCCAGTTGCCGACAACCGCAGGCGGTGCAATAACCAACGACGGCGCGTCGCTGATGCTGTCGACAAGGTGAGCGAGGATCGTTGGTGTCTTGCCAAGACCCATATCGAGGGCGAGACAGCCGCCGAGGCTGGTGGTGTCGAGGAACTTGAGCCAAGCAAGCGCGTCGGCCTGGTAGCTGCGCAGTTCGCCCTTGAAGCCGTCAGGGTTCGAGGCGGGCGCAAGCGAGGCGGTAGAGGCCTTGGCCATGAGATCGGCAGCCCAACCGGAACCGTCGATCGAGACGCCTCCAGCGAGCGGCGAACCATCGAGCCCGAGTGCTTGGCGCAGCATTTCCGCGCCTGTCATTTGCGGCTTCTTTGCGCGCTCGGCAAGTGCTTCAGCGGCTGCAGCAAGATCGGCGTGATCGAGTGCTACCCAGCGGCCGTTTGCTCGAACAAGCGGTCGGGCTTCTTTGGCCAAACGCGCGATGTCGGCAGCGGTGAGTTCGATGTCGTCGAACACTGCTGTCCAGCTGACATTCGCGAGTTGGTGCGCGCCCACCGAGGTTTCACCATTGGATTCGGCGAAAATACGAAGTGATGGCGTGGGCTTGCGGCGTGACAACGCAGGCACGCGCATGTCAAAACCGGCATCGGCAAGAACGAGTCCGATCTTGGACATCAGTTCCCATGCTTCTTCTTGGCTCAGAACAACTTCGCCGCGTCGAAGGCTTCCTGGACGCAGGAGCGGCGGATAAAGACGTTCAAGTCGAACAAGATTGCCTTCGAGTTCGCGGCGCTGATTGCCAGCGTTCACCAGCGCAACTTCGACAGGAACGAGTTGTTCGCCCTTTCCTGGTGCAAAGACTGCGAGATGCCAAGCATCGCCAGAATCGGGTGGGTCCAGTTGAATGATGAGTGGTCGGTAGTTGCGCGACATGACTGGAGTCGCCCAACGTTCGAGTGCGTTGGTGAGTTCGCCAGCAAGACCTGCGGGAATCTCGAATGCGGCTCCGTCGAGTCGAGCGAGGAACGATTCGGCTGCTGCTGCGATGGTCTTGGGATCGTCGGGAGCGGCAGGAACCTCGACGCGTCGTGCGGCATCGTGACAGATGACGTCGACAACTTCGCCGAGAACTGAACGGGCCATCGTGCTGCCGTCGACTGAGGGTGAGAGCGCAGCGACAGCACCTGGCATGGCGTCGCCGATGATGCGAAGGCGATCGGCGTCGATAAGCGCGGGCTGCCATGTGACGCCAAATGCGCTGCGGTTCTGATTGCGTCGGCCTGTACGCGACCGTCGCAGCGTTGGGGTCATCGCGCCACGAGCAGCAAGCGATACCGCCCAAGCAGCGACGATTGAAAGCCACCGGGCCGAGGGGCCGATTTCGTCTTCGGGTGGGTCAGAAGAAAGGGCGAGGAGCCAGCCGAGAACATCGCTGGTGTTGGCTTCGAGCGCAACGGTCTTCTCGCCGCTGGGCAGCGTGACTGGTGAACGGCCACCCCACATTTCGGGCGCGTCGGTTGCAGCGAGAACGGTGCGTAGTTGGTCGACATTGGTGGCAGGGGCTTCGGGCCCGCCGAGCCATGCGACGAGTC
>JBIIVE010000005.1:0-56970 GCA_044339605.1 Acidimicrobiales bacterium | reverse complement strand
ACGAAGCCGTTGCTGATGCTGTCGATGAATCGCTTTCCCGTCTCGTTTCGCAAGCGCCGCGTCAGGGCGAGATCGAAGCGACATTCGCAACTGGTGGATTCTGTGCGCTTGTCGACTCGCCCGAAGCCGCCATTGCTGTGGTGAACCACATCGCCGCAGAACACGTTGAAGTCATGACTGCCGATGCTGCAGTACTTGCAGCGGGCATTCGTCATGCCGGTGCGGTGTTCCTCGGACCACTTGCCCCTGCATCGATCGGCGATTATTTCGCCGGGCCGAGTCACGTGCTGCCGACATTCGGCACCGCACGCTTCGGCAGCGCGCTCACAGTCGATGACTTCACCAAGCAGGTTCATGTCATCGAAGTTGATCGCGCAGGGTTTGATGCGGCTGCGCCTGTTGTGGCGGCAATTGCCGATGCTGAGGGTCTCGCCACGCACGCTGAATCAGTGCGTCTGCGTTCTCGCGCCCTCGAGGCCGATTCATGATTACGCCGCGCAACGATGTCGCACTCATGAACGGCTACCACTCTCCGCAGGTCGACGTTGCTGTTCGTCTCAACACCAACGAGTCTCCAGATTCGCCGCCGTCGGAATGGACGAACGCGATCGCCGAATCGCTTCGTTCTATCGAATGGAATCGCTATCCCGATCGCGCTGCGACAGAACTTCGAACCAAGATCGGAGCGCTTCACGGTGTTGGTCCCGAACAGATCTTTGTGGCCAACGGATCCAACGAAGTTCTGCAGACGGTCATGCTCACATTCGGTGGCTCTGGCCGCACCGCAGCGGTTTGGGAACCCACCTACGCGTTGCACGGTCACATCTCACGTATCACCGGAACTGCGGTAGTCGAAGGCGAACGCGCCGTTGATTTCTCGACCGACCTTGCCGAGGTTCGTCGTGTCATCGACCTCGCCAAACCTCAGGTCAGTTTCTTGTGCTCGCCGAATAATCCAACTGGTGTTGTCGACGACGAAGCAACGGTTCGTGCGGTGCTCGACATGGTGACAGCGATCGACGGACTTCTCGTCGTCGACGAGGCGTACGGCCAATTCTCACCATGGTCCGCCGATGTACTCATTGCCGATGACGTGCCGCTTGTGGTGAGCCGAACGTTCTCAAAGACGTGGTCGATGGCTGCATCTCGGCTCGGGTATCTCGTTGGCCCGGCCTGGATCATCGCTGAACTCGAAAAGGTTGTGCTGCCGTACCACCTCGACGCGTTCAAGCAGGCTGCCGGAACGTTGGCACTTGACCATGTCGAAGAAATGAACGAGCGCGTCAGTCGTTTGGTCGAGGAACGAGGGCGGCTCGTCGCTCGACTGTCCGAGCTCGATGTCGACGTATGGCCTTCTGGTGCCAACTTCGTGTTGTTCCGACCGCGTTCAATCGATGGCAGCGATGTTTGGCAGCGCTTGGTTGATCGTTCTGTCCTTGTTCGTAATTGTTCATCGTGGCCGCGACTCGAAGGCTGTTTGCGTGTCACGATCGGAACACCCGGTGAGGACGATTCGTTCCTTTCCGCTCTTGAGGAGGCCCTCCAGTGAGTGCAACACGAACCGACGATGGTCGCCGAGCAGCAACAGTTGCCCGGGCGACTTCCGAAACCTCAATCCTCATCGAGATCGATCTCGATGGTCAGGGGCGCCACGAGACATCGACAGGCATCCCGTTCTTCGATCACATGCTTGCGCAGCTTGGTCGTCACGGAGGTTTCGATCTCGTTGTTAAAGCCGAAGGCGATCTGCAGATCGATGCTCACCACACTGTTGAAGATGTTGGCATCGCTCTTGGCGATGCGTTTTCTGGTGCTCTTGGTGACAAAGCAGGTATTCGGCGCTTCGCCTCCAACCGCATTCCGCTTGACGAAGCCCTTGTCGATGTTGCGCTCGACCTTTCCGGACGACCATTCCTTGTCTACGAGGTCGAGTTTCCTGGTCAAAAGATTCTGAGCGATCCTCCCTTCGATCCGCAGTTGATTGAAGAGTTCTGGCGCGCGTTCGCTACATCGGCAGCACTCACGCTCCACATCTCGCTTGTTCGTGGTGTGAATACTCACCACATCATCGAAGCAACGTTTAAGAGCGTTGCTCGTTCACTTCGCGACGCAGTGCGCATCGACGGTGGGGGAGTTCCCTCCACCAAGGGCGTGCTGTGACAGACGAAGTTCGGCCGCTGGTGGCGGTTCTTGATTACGGCATTGGCAATCTTCGTTCAGCGCAGAAAGCGCTTGAGCGTGTAGGAGCCGATGCGCGACTCACCGCTGACAGGGGACTCATCGCCGACGCCGACGCTGTCGTTCTCCCCGGGGTCGGCGCGTTTGGCGCGTGTATGGACGCCCTGCGTGAATGCCGACTCGACCAGGTAGCGATCGCCGCCGCCAACGATCAGCGTCCATTCCTTGGTGTCTGCGTCGGCATGCAGATGCTCTATGAAGGTTCCGAAGAGTCGCCCAGTTCGGTGGGTCTCGGCGTGTTGCCAGGTCGGCTCCGACTCCTACCCGACACGGTGAAGCGGCCGCAGATGCAATGGAACCTTGTTGATGTCCGCCGGCCAAGTCGGCTGTTTGCACATGTGCCTGATCCAGTGTGGATGTACTTCGTGCACTCCTATGCCGCCGATGCCGAAGGCGAATCCGTCGTGGCCACATGCGAGTACGGCGGTTTGGTTGCTGCGGCCGTTGAGCGTGACGGGTTGTGGGCCACGCAGTTTCACCCTGAAAAATCTGGTGCGGTAGGACTCGAGCTTCTGCGGGGTTTTGTCGACGCCGCTCGTCCGAAGGTTGGAAACTGATGGAGCTGTATCCCGCTATCGATCTTTTAAATGGTCAGGCAGTGCGCCTCTATCAAGGCGACTATGCGCGTGAGACCGTCTATAACAGCGATCCCGTTGCTCAGGCCAAAGTGTTCGCTGACGCCGGAGCGCGTTGGATCCATGTCGTCGATCTCGATGCTGCGCGCACGGGTTCCCCGCTGAACCGTGAGGTCATCGCTGCGATCTGTGATGCAGTCGATGTACCGATTCAAACAGGCGGTGGCGTGCGCAGTGAAGAAGCGGCCGACGCGTTGTTCGACGCCGGTGTCGCGCGCGTCGTGCTGGGCACAGCAGCCCTAGAGAATCCTGATCTTGTTCGTGTACTCGCAGCACGACATGCAGTGGCTGTTGGTCTCGACGCCCGTGGCCGTGAGGTCGCGGTTCGCGGCTGGGAAGAAGGGTCCGGAAAAGACCTTCTCGATGTTGCTCGGGGATTTGCCGATGCTGGCGTTGAAGCGCTGATCGTCACGGAGATCGGCCGAGATGGAACGCTCGAGGGCCCCGATCTTGATGGGCTCGGAGAAGTTCTTGAAGCAACCGAACTTCCCGTCATCGCCTCGGGCGGCGTGGGAACCCTTGCCGACATCGTTGCTCTTGAAGCCCTTCGATCAGCAGGTCGCCGTCTTTCAGGCGCGATTGTTGGGCGTGCGCTTTACGAAGGTGCGTTCACGTTGCAAGACGCGCTTGGTGCTGTATCGCCAAACCCCTGAATCATTGATTCGCTCGCAGTCCTAGACTTCGACAATGGATGCTTCCGATTGGAACGCGCGGTACGACACCTCCGAGCTCATATGGAAGGGCGAACCCAATCAATTCCTTCCGCCCGAGGTTGCCGATCTGACACCAGGTACTGCGGTCGATCTTGCTTGTGGCGAGGGTCGCAACGCATCGAGCGTTCAGTGTCAACCGACGACGGCGATCGGACTGCTATCGACGTACTTGTTCGAGTTCGAAGAGTGGCCTGATCTCAAGTGAAAAACGCTCGAATTATTCCTTGCCTCGACGTCACCGATGGCCGCGTCGTGAAGGGCGTGAACTTTGTGGGCCTGCGCGACGCTGGCGATCCGGTGGAACTTGCTGCTCGTTATGACGCCGACGGTGCCGACGAACTCGTATTTCTCGACATCACGGCAACCTCTGATGGTCGCGAAACCATGGTTGATGTTGTTCGACGCACTGCGGAACAGGTGTTCATCCCGTTCACGATTGGCGGCGGAATTCGAACTGTTGACGACGCTCGCACGATGTTGCGCGCAGGAGCCGACAAGGTGTCAGTCAATAGCGCTGCCGTTGCTCGGCCTGAACTCATTAGCGAGATTGCTGAAGTGTTTGGGAATCAATGTGTGGTGTGCGCCATTGACGCTCGCCGACGTGCAGCCGATGGCAATTCAGACGAAGGCTGGGAGGTCTACGTCGCTGGCGGACGAACCCCAACTGGTATCGATGTCATCGAATGGGCGCAGCGCGCTGAATCGCTTGGGGCTGGTGAGATCCTTCTCACGTCAATGGATCGTGATGGGACGCGTGATGGTTTCGATCTTGAACTCACCGCCGCAGTCTCCGGTGCGGTGGGCGTTCCAGTGATTGCTTCTGGTGGCGTCGGGACCCTCGATCATTTGGTCGAGGGAGTCATTTCGGGAGGGGCCGATGCTGTTCTTGCCGCATCGATCTTCCACTTCGACGATCACGCAATTTCTGAAGCGAAAGAACACATGATCGCGGCCGGGGTCAACGTCCGACCCTAAGGCGAGTTCTCGCTTACGACGCGAGTTGTGTGTCGATGGCTCCAACGATCAACGCAGCAACTTTGTGGGTGCGTCCGACAAAGAAATGATCGGCGCCAGCAATTGCAGTGAGATCGGTATTCAGCCATGACGCTGTCGCTTCAAGTGCCGATTCGGGATCCCGGAATTGGTCATGCTCGGGAATGATGAGCAATTTGAAGCGCGGATCGCTGCCAGCAGCAGCAGTGAGATCTTCTAAAGGAAGAACGCGCAACGGGGGAGCACAAGCCAACCACGCAGCGATTCGCGAGTCGAGGACAGAGAGCGACGTGTCGGCGCCAAACGACCATCCGGAGACAAAGACGCGCAGCTCAGGACATTCAGAGGTGATCGTGTCGAGAGCGGCAACGATGTCGAGTGCTTCGCCTACGCCGAAATCATGCTCTCCCTCTGACGTGCCGACACCGCGGAAATTAAAGCGAAGTACGGCAACGGCCGAGGCGGGAAGAGTGCGAAAGAGTTCGCTCGTGACCAGCGACGTCATGTTCCCGCCCTGTTGCGGGTGCGGGTGGCACAGAACCATCGCCGCTCGAGCATTCTCGGGAACGATCAGTTCGGCCTCGAGGGACAGCCCGTCGGATGTCTCGAGACGGAGGGAGCGGATTGGGAAGTCGTCGGTCACGAGTGGAGACGGTACCGTCGTGTGGTGAACTCTTCGCAGACCACCGATCGACTGACCGACGGCGTAGGTGCCGGCGGCGAAAAACTTCCCATCCAAATGCTGAACGATCGAGTTCTCGTGCACCTCGGCGGACCCGAGGGTGAGCGCCGTTCCACCGGCGGAATTCTCATACCGGCAACGGCGCAGATCGGCAAGCGCCTGGTGTGGGCCGAAGTCATGGCGGTCGGTCCGAATGTCCGTTCCATGGAACCGGGTGATCAGGTGTTGTTCAGCCCCGAGGATCGTTACGAAGTCGAAGTTCGCGGCGACGATTACATCATCCTTCGTGAGCGGGATGTTCACGCAGTTGCTGCCGAGCGTCTCTCTGAAGGAAGCACCGGTCTCTACCTCTAGCCCTGGGCATTGCCCGAAACTCTGTTCGTGGCGAGGCGGACGCACCGCTAGCGTGGCGACATGCCTGAAAGCATTCCGATCTCCGTTACTGCCGAGCAACTCGCTGCAGTGACCTACAACGCCGATGGCCTTGTACCTGCGATCGTTCAGGAAGTTGGCACGGGCCAGGTGTTGATGATGGCGTGGATGAACGCCGATTCTTTGCGCCAGACCATGGAAACCGGCCGCACCTGGTTTTGGAGTCGTTCGCGTCAGGAGTACTGGTGCAAGGGGGAAACATCGGGCGATCGCCAGTATGTGCGCGAGGCGTACTACGACTGCGACGGAGACACTCTGCTCTTTGTGGTTGAACAAGAAGGCAAGGGTGCCTGCCATACGGGCAACTACTCATGCTTCTTCACCTCATTCGGTGACGGTGACTGATCTTGGACGTTTCGCCGTCGCGCGATGAATTTCACGCACTCGCCGCCAACCACAGTGTTGTGCCCGTTTGGCGCGAGCTTCTTGCCGACCTCATTACTCCGGTTGCAGCCTTTGCTCGTCTTTGTGGCGACGATCAACCCGGATTCCTATTTGAATCTGTTGAGCACGGCGAACGCTGGAGCCGGTTCTCGTTTGTAGGCCGAAATCCAATTGCGACCTTGGTGCTCCGTAACGGACTCGTGTCCGTTGATGGCGATCTTCCCGAAGCGATGCCTCGTGACAAGGGCATCCTCGCTGCAATCGAATGGCTCCTCGCTGCCTATCGCTCGCCGAAGATTGATTCGCTGCCGCCTTTGCACGGTGGGGTTGTTGGTTATCTCGGCTACGACGTTGTTCGCGAAGTTGAAGATCTTGCCGAAACTCCCCGAGATGCCACCGGTTACCCCGACGCAGTAATGGCCGTCATCGGCCAGCTCGCTGCATTCGACCACTTCCGTCAACGCGTAACGCTGATCGACAATGTTCTTGTTCCCGAGGGCGCAAGTTCTGGCGAACTCGATCAGTTGTACGACGAAGCATTTGTTCGCCTCGAGCAACTCGCGGCCGACGGTGCGCAGCCACTTGCTGAACCAATGGTCGATCCGCCTTCGCCGTCTCCGGAACTTCCCGAGGTCACCGGTTCGATGACCTACAACCAGTGGGAGAGCGCGGTCGACGTTGCGAAGGAACACATTCTCAACGGCGACATTTTCCAAGTTGTGCTCTCGCAGCGGTTCTCTTTTGAACTTGGCGCCGACCCATTCGATTTCTATCGAGTGCTTCGTCAGGTCAATCCGAGCCCGTACATGTACTTCGTGCGCATGCCGGAACTAAGCCTCGCCGGTTCTTCACCAGAGCCGATGGTGAAACTTGTCGACAACCGCGTGATCTCGCGTCCCATTGCGGGCACTCGTCGCCGCGGTGTAACCGAGGAAGAAGATCGTCGCCTTGGCGCTGAGCTTCGTGAACATCCAAAAGAAATTGCTGAGCACGTCATGCTCATTGATCTCGCTCGTAATGATGTTGGTCGCGTCGTCGAGTTCGGCACCGAACAGGTCGACGAGATGATGATCCTCGAGCGCTACAGCCATGTGATGCATCTCACTTCACAGGTGTCGGGCGAACTGGCAAACGGGAAGACCCCCATCGATGTCCTCCGGGCCACGCTTCCTGCCGGAACCGTGTCGGGTGCCCCCAAGGTCCGGGCGATGGAAATCATCGACGAACTCGAACCAGTGAAGCGCGGTCCCTATGCGGGCGTTGTTGGGTATGTCGACTTCTCGGGCACGATCGACACCGCCATCGCGATCCGCACGCTTGTTGTCGGAGCCGATGGGATTGCCCATGTCCAGGCCGGTGCTGGCATCGTTGCCGACAGCGTTGCTGAACATGAAGACCTCGAATGTCGGAATAAGGCCCGAGGGTTACTTAGTGCTGTTCCCGGTGCGCGGCGGATGACTGCGCAGCGCCGCGGCGAAGTCGTCGACTGATTCATTCCTGTTGCTGGTGCATTTCTCCGGTGAAGGTGCGACACTCGCGAGCGTGAGTGCTTCTTCGAACGACCAAATCATCGCCGGCTACGAGGCACTGCAGGGTGCAGGCGGAGCAGTCGTTGTCGAACGCGATGTTCTATCGGTGACTGGTCCCGATGCTGCTCGGTATCTGCAAGGTCAACTCAGTCAGGATGTTGTCGCCATGGTTGGCGAAAGCGCATGGTCGTTTCTTTTGGCTCCAACGGGCAAGGTCGATTCATGGCTGCGTGTTCATCGCATCGACGCTGAGAATTACGTCCTCGAAACCGATCCCGGTTATGGCGACCTCATCCTCACTCGATTGAAGCGGTTTTTGTTGCGAACGAAAGCGACAATCACCGAACCGCAGCGCAGTGCATTGGTGCAACACCGCTGGGACTCCTCACTTGTTCGCCTTGGTGGCGAAGGACCTGAAGGTTCCCTCGTCGCAACTCCCGTTGGGCCCCTTGTTTCTGGTCGCGATGAACTCATTGTCAACGCATCGCTCACTGATCCGCGCGTATCGGTTGTCGACGCTGTCGCAACTGAGGCGATGATTCGTTATCGGATCGCCCATGGAATCCCAGCGATGGGAACCGAACTGACCGAGGACACCATTCCCGGCGAAGCCGGCGCATGGGTCATCGACGCATCGGTGAGTTTCACAAAGGGCTGTTACACCGGTCAGGAACTCGTCGCCAGAATCGATAGTCGGGGAAACAATGTTCCCCATCCGATTCGCCTGCTCATGCTTGAGGGCGACGCTTCTGTCGGTGACGACGTAACCGTCGACGGCGCTGCGGTGGGCACGATCACAAGCGTCACTCCGTCGTTGAGCGCGGCACTTCCTGCGCTTGCTCTTGCTCGTGTTGGGCGAGCAGTGGTTCCGGGTACTCAGGTTGTTGTGGGCACCGGTCCGAGTGCCTGCGCTGGTTCGGTCGTCGAGCCGGGTTCGGTTCGCTGAAGCGTTATGGCTGATTCCCTCTACAACCGTCTCGGGGTGTCGCCTTCGGCGAACGCCGCCGAAATTCGTCGGGCCTATCTTCAGTTGGCGCGAGTACATCACCCGGACTTCCACACCAACGAGGCCGACCGGCAGAAGAACGAACGCGAGATGCAAGCGATCAACGAAGCGTGGGCAGTACTCGGCGATCCCGATCGTCGTCGGACTCACGATGAACGCATGCGTCTGACGCAGTCCGATCCCGTCGCCACGGGAACACCGGTCCCTGGCCGCTATGACTTTGTTCCCTACGACGACAGCGATGACGAGATCGATCCTCGGCTTATCGACGACGTTGGGGTCGAGGGGACCGAAGTCGCCCGTTCGGTGCAAATGGCGCCGGTTGTGTGTTTCTTCGGTGGCCTTTTCGGTGTGATTTTTGGCGTCCTGGTAAACCTCTCGTTCCTCATTGCAGTGGGAATCGTCGGACTCGTGCTCGCTCTACTTGGGTTTCTCGCCGCCCCGGCGGTGGCGATCTCACGAAGCATCAGGGCCGAGCGCGATCGCTAGCGGTTGGCCTAAGGTCTGCGGCCATGACTCAGACCTCATTGTTCGTAAAGATGGTGTTTCAACCCGGAAAGCGTGACGAAGGTGTCGCCGCCCTCGAGACGATGCTTCCAGTCGTTGCCGGTGAACCCGGCACGCTCGTGTACTCGTTCCACCGCGATGCTGGTGACGAGAACACGGTGTGGATCTTTGAGCTGTATTCCGATGGCGACGCGCTTGGCGTGCACGGTGGTTCCGACGCGATGAAGGAACTCTTTGGCACGCTCACTGGTCTTATGGCCGAACCGCCGATGATGGTGATGTCGACCCCCACCGGCAACGCAAAGGGTCTTCCAAACTGACCACCTATCTCGACCGCATTCTTGAGGCGCACCGAGAGGTTGCGGCTCGCGACGATCGCCCGTTCGACGAACTTGTCGAGCGGGCGATGTCCGTCGCGCCTGCTCGTGGATTTCGAGCGGCGCTCGAAATGGTTGCGGCGTCGGGAGACATCGCGGTCATTTCCGAAATCAAACGCCGCTCGCCGTCGAAAGGCGACCTTGCCCCGGGTCTCGATCCTGTAGAACTCGCGCAGCAGTACGAACGCGGTGGTGCTGTGTGTTTGTCCGTACTAACCGATGTCGACTTCTTTGGTGGATCAATCGAAGATCTTGTTGCCGCCCGCGCCGCGTGCACGCTCCCAGTCCTGCGCAAAGACTTCACCGTCAGTGCTCGCGACGTGTGCGATGCCCGCATCATGGGAGCCGACTGCGTGCTGCTCATCGCCGCCGCTCTTGACCAAGCCGAACTCGAATCGTTTTTGAAGCTGGCCCATGCCATCGGGTTGGATGCGCTTGTCGAGATTCACGATGAAGCCGAACTCGATCGTGCCGTTACCGCTGGCGCTGATCTGATCGGCGTGAACCAAAGAGACCTCGTGACCTTTGCTGTCGATACCGACCGGGCCGTGCGGATGGCGCCGCAAATGCCGACAGGCGTTGTGCGAGTAGCTGAATCTGGCATTACGGGCCCAGCCGATGCAGCCGTACTGGCGGGTGCGGGCTACCACGCTGTGCTCGTGGGTGAGCATCTCGTGACCTCGGGCGATCCCGAGGGTGGAGTCGCAGCCCTTCGGAGCGCTCGTCGGCAATAGGATCTGCCGCGTACAACGACACAGGGGGAGTCACAATGACCCGTTACAACATGTCCGAATCCGAGATGCCCTCGGCGTGGTTCAACATCCTTCCGCGACTGGCGACGCCGATGGATCCCCCGCTTCATCCCGGAACCCGTGAACCCGTCACGCCTGACGATCTTGCACCGCTGTTCCCGATGGCACTGATCATGCAGGAGATGTCGCCGGAACCGTGGATCGACATTCCCGGACCCGTGCTCGACATTCTTCGTCTATGGCGTCCGACACCGCTCGTGCGTGCTGAACGTCTTGAGAAGATGCTCGACACCCCCGCACGTATCTACTTCAAGGACGAGTCCGTGTCGCCGGCTGGTTCGCATAAGCCGAACACCGCCGTACCGCAGGCCTATTACAACAAGATGGAAGGCATTAATCGCCTTACCACCGAAACTGGTGCAGGCCAGTGGGGTACCGCGCTTTCGTTTGCAACGGCCCAGTTCGACATGGAATGCATGGTGTACATGGTGCGCGCCTCTTTTGAACAGAAGCCGTATCGAAAAATAATGATGGAGGTATGGGGCGGAAATGTTGTTCCGTCGCCGATCGACGATCCGTCGAATCCTGGTTCGCTCGGTGCAGCAATCTCTGATGCTGTTCGCGATTGCGTGCAGCGAGATGACTCGCATTACGCGCTTGGCTCGGTGCTAAACCACGTGCTTCTTCACCAAACTGTGATCGGTCTTGAAGCACGCGATCAGCTCCGTGCCGCTGGTGAAGAACTTCCCGATGTGGTTATCGCTCCATGTGGTGGCGGATCCAACCTGGGGGGCATTGCATTCCCATTTGTTCCTGACGAAAGCGTTCGTCTCGTCGCTGTCGAACCGTCGGCGTGTCCGACTCTTACCCAGGGCCGTTTCGAGTACGACTTCGGCGATGTTGCCGGGATGACTCCGCTTATGCCGATGTACACGCTTGGCGCCGATTTCATGCCACCGTCGATCCACGCTGGTGGCCTTCGCTACCACGGCGATTCCCCGATTATCTCGAAGCTCGTGCACGAGGGTCGCATGGAAGCCGTCGCTATCAATCAGGGCAAGGTGTTCGACGCAGCAATCAAGTTTGCCAATGCTGAGGGCAAGGTTCCGGCTCCTGAATGTGGTCACGGCATTGCTGTCGCCATCGACGAAGCGCTTGCCGCCAAGGAGTCAGGTGAAGAGAAGGTCATTCTTTTCAACTACTGCGGACACGGTCATCTCGACCTCGCGGCCTACGACGAGTACCTCAGCGGCCGAATGGTCGACGCCTGATTCTGTCGAAACAATTGATCGCGTGATGAACACGTCGCGCCGCTAGCGTCGTGACGTGTTCATCAAGATCTGCGGAACAACGAGCGTCGAGGACGCACTGCTTGCAGTTTCCCTTGGCGCCGACGCGCTCGGCTTCATTTTTGCCGAGTCGAAACGTCAGGTCGATGTCGCAACAGTTGCAGCGATCGTTCCGCAACTCCCGGCCGAAACGATCGCGGTGGGGGTTTTTCGCAACGAGTCTGCAGAGCGCATTCTTGAAATCGTGAACGCTGCGGGACTCACGGGAGTGCAGTTGCACGGAAGCGAAGGACCAGAGGTGGCACAGGCATTGCGCGACACCATTTCGTTCCTCGTCCAGGTCTTCACCGCTGACGATCCTCGGCTCGAACGGCTCGATGACTATCCGATCGATGCGGTCTTGCTGGATTCACCCACGCCAGGCTCGGGCGCGACCTTCGACTGGTCCAAGGTCGCCGATCTACCGCAGCGACACCGGGTGGTCCTCGCCGGGGGCCTGAACGCCGCGAATGTGGCCGAAGCAGTCGAGCGGGTCCGTCCATGGGGCGTCGATGTGGTGAGTGGGGTCGAGGCATCTGCGGGCCGTAAAGACCCCGACGCGCTCGCCGCGTTCATCGAGACCGCGAAAGATGCTCTGTCCGAGTTCTCCACCGACCCGGGCCCGGCGTAGCCTCATCGTTATGTCATTGCCTGAGCCATCATCAAGCGGTCGTTTCGGAGAGTTCGGAGGGCGCTATGTGCCCGAGACTCTCGTGCCGGCCTGTCAGGAACTCGAAGCCGCGTTCCGTGAGGCGTGGGCCGATCAATCATTCCGCGACGAGCTCGACGGTTTGCTTGCCGATTACGCAGGCCGTCCATCGCCAATCACCGAATGTCATCGACTTTCAGCAGAACTCGGTGTGCGCGTGCTGCTCAAGCGCGAAGACCTCAATCACACCGGTTCCCACAAGATCAATAATGTGCTTGGCCAAGCCCTTCTCGCCAAGCGCATGGGCAAGTCCCGCCTTGTCGCCGAAACCGGTGCCGGCCAGCACGGTGTCGCATCAGCAACGGCAGCAGCGCTTATGGGCATGGAATGCAAAGTCTTCATGGGCGAGGTCGACATGGAGCGCCAGGCGCTCAATGTGTTTCGTATGCGTTTGCTCGGTGCCGAAGTTGTTCCGGCCATGTCCGGCAGTCGCACGCTCAAAGACGCAGTCAACGAAGCCATGCGCGATTGGGTCGGCACTGTCGAAAACACCCACTACTGCCTTGGGTCCGTGATGGGTCCACACCCGTATCCGTGGATGGTTCGCGAATTCCATACCGTCATCGGTAAGGAATCTCGTGAGCAGTGCGCCAAGTTGCTCGAGAACGAAATTCCCGATGTCGTCACCGCATGTGTTGGTGGCGGATCAAATGCCATTGGCATCTTCAGTGGCTTTGCCGACACCACCGCTGAACTTGTTGGCGTTGAACCTGCTGGTGGCGCTGCGGTTGGTCGTGGTGTGCCCGGCGTCGTGCACGGCATGAAGAGCTATCTCATGCAGGACGAATTCGGTCAGGTGCAAGAAGCGCATTCAATTTCGGCGGGTCTCGATTACCCCGGTGTCGGCCCTGAGCATTCACACCTCTCCTCAATCGGTCGTGCTCGGTACGAGCAGGTCACCGACGATGAAGTCATTGCGGCGTTCCAACTTCTCAGCCGCACCGAAGGCATCATCCCGGCGCTCGAACCAGCTCACGCATTGGCCTGGATCAGTCGTGACCGAGCCAAGCTTGCCGGAAAGACCGTGCTTCTCAACATGTCTGGCCGCGGTGACAAAGACGTTGGCCAAATGATGGAAATCCTCGGATGAGTCGGACGCTCGCCGAGGAAGGACTCACGATTCCCGACGCGCCTGCTGAACCGGGGGAGTTCGAACGCTCGTTGCGTGCCACTCGCGAAAGTGGTCGCAAGCTGTTGGTTGCCTATGTCACTGGCGGGCTTAACGACGAATGGCCCGACGTTGTTCGTGCTGTTGCCGATGCCGGTGCCGATGCAATTGAAATTGGTATTCCATTCTCTGACCCGGTCATGGACGGTCCGGTCATTCAAGAAGCCAGCGAGCTCGCGTTGCGCGATGGCGCCAGTCCTGTCACGGTGCTCGACACGCTGCGCACGATCGATGCCGGTGTTCCGCTCGCAGTCATGACCTATTACAACCTTGCGTTCCACATGGGTCATGAACGTTTCGCATCGATGATGTTCGAGGCTGGGGTGCGCGCGGCGATCCTTCCTGATCTTCCGCTTGAAGAGGTTGGCCCGTGGGCAACGGCGGCCGATCCAGCCGGTATCGAAACCGTGATGCTCGCGGCGCCGACAGCTCCCGATGAGCGACTTCCCCGCGTGGTAGCTCGTTCTCGTGGTTTCGTTTATGCCGTTGGTCTTCTCGGCGTGACTGGTGAACGCGATGCACTTGCCGCGTCTTCTTTGGTTATTGCTCGTCGACTCAAGGCAATCACCGACAAGCCCGTGCTCGTTGGTGTTGGCGTTTCGAACGGTCAGCAAGCAGCGGAAATCAGCCAGGTCGCCGATGGCTGCGTGATCGGTTCGGCGCTCATGCGTCGTGTCGTCGCTGGTGAAGGTCCCGCCGGTGCAGGCGCCTTCATCGCTGAAGTACGTGCTGCGCTCGACGCGTCATGACCGACGCAAATGCCACTGATGCCGGTGGCGACAACGAACGCCGTCAGATCCCACTCGAACAACCGCTGTTCGATCGGGTCGACCCCGAGTTCTTCAACCGTCTTGTCGATCGTTTCTACGACGGCGTCATCGCTGATCCGGTCCTGGCCCCGCTCTACCCGGCCGATGACCTTGATGGTGCCCGTGAACGTCTCCGGATGTTCCTTGTGCAGTTCTGGGGAGGTCCTCAGACCTATAGCGAGCAGAGAGGCCATCCACGGCTTCGTATGCGCCATGAGCCCTACGTGATCGGTGAGGCTGAGCGAGAGGCCTGGTTCCGCCTTATGGCCAACGCAGTGGGCGCAGAGGTCGAGGCCGGAGCATTGAGCGACGAGGATGAGGCCCGAATGCTGGGATATTTCGCCCATTCGGCCAAATTCATGATGAATTCTCCGGAGTGACGGGCGTCTCCTATTCGTCTCTGACCAGCACTGATTCAGCCGGGTGCATAGTCATGCAAGAAAATCCGCTGCCATCCACCATTTCGGGAGCAACTGCCGCAATGCTTGAGTCCCATCGGGCGGTCCTGCCCGAGTTCGAAGGTGACCGGGGGCCGACCCGGAATCCAACCCGTGCCGGGCCACATGGCTGGGCCAACAGGAGGAAGTCATGACCAAGAGCGAACTCATCGCCGAGATCTCGAACCGGACGGGCCAGACAAAGGCCGACGTGGAGAAGACTCTCAAGTCGTTTGAAGACATCGCACACGAGGTTGTTGCCAAGGGCGCTGAGAAGTTGACGCTCCCGGGTTTCATCAGCTTCGAGCAGACCCACCGCAAGGCTCGTACCGCTCGCAATCCGCAGACCGGTGCAGCAATCCAGGTTCCCGCCACCAACGCCGCCAAGGTGTCGGCCGGTGCAAAGCTCAAGGCATCAGCAAAGGCTGGCGTCTGAGTTTCGCTGCGACGCAATCTGTAAAGAGGGAGGGTGCGAGAGCACCCTCCCTCTTTCGTTTTCCCATGCAGACATCGAAGGCATACACGCCGTGCATTGCCGATCGCTTCTCCCGCTAGTTTCAGGAGATGGCAACCACGCAACTTGCAGTTGGTGCGAAAGCGCCGGCGTTTACTCTCGCTGATCAGACCGACACCAAGATCAAGCTTTCTGGATTCGCCGGCACAAAGGTGCTCGTGTACTTCTACCCAAAGGCCGACACGCCCGGCTGCACCACCCAGAGCTGCGGTCTTCGTGACATCGCCAAGAAGATCGGTGACACCGTCATCATCGGCATCAGTCCCGATCTTCCAGCAAAGCTCGCCAAGTTCGACGACAAGTACGACCTTGGCTTCACGTTGTTGTCCGACCCCGAACATGTCATTGCTGAAAAGTTCGGTGTGTGGGGCGAGAAGTCGATGTACGGCAAGAAGTACATGGGCATTGTGCGCTCTGCCTTCCTCATTGACGAGAAGGGCAAAGTCGAGCAGGCTTGGTACAAGGTCAGCCCGAAAGACACCCCCGCCAATCTCCTCAAGGCGCTCGGCAAGTGAGCTTCCCTTCACCCGCCGATGTACTTCCGCATCGTCCGCCGTTCTTGCTTCTCGATGAAGTCACCGAACTCGAGATCGGTTCATCGGCAAAGGGTGTGTGGCGTATCACAGGCGAGGAATGGTTCTTCCCCGGTCATTTCCCCGGGCGTCCCACGCTGCCGGGAGTACTCATGCTCGAGGCTATTGCGCAGTTGGGCGCGTATGCGGTGTTGAGCGACCCCGCGTTTGCCGGCAAGTTGCCGTTGTTCGGCGGCGTTGAAAAGTCTCGGTTCCGTCGCCAAGTCGTTCCGGGCGATGTGCTTGAACTCGAAGTCACGCTCGGCCGGATGTCGGCTCGTGCCGGCAAAGGTTCGGGACGAGCCCATGTCGGTGGCGAAACCGCAGCCGAAACCGAACTCCTCTTCGTCTTCGCCGACGCCTGAGTTATGGCGAAGGCACTGATCGACACGCCGATCGGTGCACTCACTGTCATTGCCAACGATGTCGGCGTATGTCGTGTGTGGTTTGGCGACCTCGACGAAGACGTGAACGGAACCTCAGTCGCCGAAGCGCATCTCGCAGCGGCGCTTGCACAGTTGAACTCGTACTTCGACGGAGAACGCACGTCTTTCGATGTGGCGATTGATCGAAGCGAGCGTGCTGGTTTTCGTGGTGAGGTTCTGCGCGCGCTCGAAACCGTGTCGTTCGGGCAGACGATTACCTACGGCGAGTTAGCGGCGCGTGCTGGCCGACCCAAGGCTGCGCGAGCGGTCGGAAGCGCAATGGCCACGAACCCGGTTGCCATCATCGTGCCGTGTCATCGAGTGCTGCCACGTAGTGGCGGCGTCGGACAGTTTGGCGGGGGAGGAGCCGCCAAAGAGTGGTTACTGCGCCGAGAGGGAAGTCTCGACTGAGGCAGCGCTCAGGCCGGCGGTGGGCCGATCACAACGCAGCCGTTATGGCCACCGAAACCGAAGCTGTTCGACAGCACCGGAGCGGGAGTCCATTCGCGAGCTGCACCCACGACGATGTCGATGGGCGCCATCTCAGGATCGACGTTCTCGTAGCCCGCAGTCGGCGGAATCGCGCCCTTCTGCATGCCGAGAACGATGCCGACTGCTTCGAGCGAACCGGCACCACCAAGCGCATGGCCAGTGACGCCCTTGAACGAGGTAACCGCCGGCGGTGTGTCGCCAAAGACCTCGGCGATGGCGGCAGCTTCGGCAGCGTCGTTGAGTGGTGTTGAGGTCCCGTGAGCGTTGACGTAGGTGACATCGGATGGCACGAGACCCGCATCGGCGATGGCGGTGCGCATGCAATTGATTGCCCCAACGCCGCCAGGAGACGGGGCTGTGATGTGGTGCGCATCGGCGTTCGATGCAGCTCCCATAAGTTCAGCGAGGATCGTCGCGCCACGAGCCTTGGCTGCTTCCATTTCCTCGAGTACGAGGACGCCAGAGCCCTCGGCAAGAACGAAACCGTTGCGGTCGCGGTCGAAGGGGCGAGACATGTTGTCAGAAGACATTGCCGTCATGTTGGTGAAGCCAGCAATGCAGGTGGGAGTCATGACGGCTTCGGAGGAGCCGGTGATCATGGCATCGCACAGGCCCGACACAATGAGCCGGTACGCGTTGCCAAGTGACTGTGTGCCAGCAGCACAGGCGGTGCACGTGTTCTCGCACGGGCCCTGCCATCCGTACTTCATGGAGATCGCTGCTGACGCAGCGTTGGCCATGAGCATCGGGACCATAAACGGGCTAACTCGTCGAGCGCCTTTGTGCTCGTTGACGAGCACCTGTTCTTCGAGAGTGGTGAGCCCGCCGATGCCGGTGCCGATCCAGACACCCTTGCGGGTGGGATCGCCGCCGACATCGCCGGACATCTTCAGTGCTTCTTCGGCTGCCGCCAACGCGAACTGAGCGAAGCGGTCGGTGCGACGCGCTTCTTTCGGGTTGGCAAAATACGGCTCGGGATCGAAGTTCTCGATGCGACGCAGCCCTTCGGGCGCGGCCGAAATCAGTCCGTTCCAGAATGCTTCAGTGCCGATGCCACATGGGCTGACGACACCGACGCCTGTAATCGCTACCCGACGCTTGGTGCTCACCGCTTCGACATCACCAGTTCGTAGGCTTCGCCAACGGTCGTGATGTTCTCAAGCTCAGATTCGTCGACAGAAACGTCGAACTCTTCTTCAAGCTTCATGACCAGCTCGACGAGGTCGAGGCTGTCGGCGTCGAGGTCCTCGCTGAATTTGGCTTCCATCGTCACCTGGTCGGGTGAGACGGCGAGGATCTCAACGGCGCAGGCCTTGAACTTTTCGAAATCGTCACTCATCGGGTCTCCTTGGTAATCGGTGCGACAAACCTAGTCGGGGGTCGCCTTGGTTTTGGTGCTGCTAGGGCTGTTAGCCGCCCATGCCGAGGCCACCATCAACCGGCAGAACGGCACCGGTGATGTAGCCGGCCTCGTCTGAGGCGAGGAAGGAAACGGCGGCGGCGATTTCGTCGGGCTGACCCATACGGCCGAGAGGGACAGCGCTGGTGATGGACTCGCGCATCGCGTCGTCGACGGAGGCGAACATGTCGGTGGCAACGGGGCCTGGGGCGACGACATTCACGGTGACATTGCGCGACGCGAATTCACGAGCGAGTGACCGCGCAAGGCCCACAAGACCGGCCTTCGATGCTGCGTAGTTCGCCTGACCAGCTTGACCGACCGAGCCGACAACCGATCCGATGAAAATGATCCGACCCCAGCGAGCGCGCATCATTTTCGGAACCGCGCGACGAGCGGCACGGAATCCGCCGACGAGGTTGGCATCGATGACATCGGAGAAATCCTCGTCGGTCATGCGCAGAACGAGTTTGTCGATGGTCATTCCGGCGTTGGACACAAGAACCTCTACAGGACCGAGCTTCTCTTCGATCTCGGTGAATGCCGCTTCAACCTGTTCGGTGTCGGTGACATCACATTGCACGCAAAGAAGATCTCCGGCGTCGGTGGGTGCAGCGCTGCGGTGGGTGATCGCAACCTTGTGACCTGCCGCGGCGAATGCTTTCGCACAGGCAAGGCCGATACCTCGGTTTCCGCCAGTAACCAGCACAACTCTGCTCATGGGTTTCCCTCCGGAAGATGGCCGGTCCATCGAATGATTGCGCTTGCCCAGCTCATGCCAGCACCAAAACCGACAAGCAAAACGTTGTCGTCGCGTTTCACGCGCCCGTTCTCGAGTGCATCGACAAGAGCGAGGGGGATCGAAGCTGATGACGTGTTGCCGGTTCGGTGCAGCACCATGGCGACACGGTCCATCGGCATGTTGAGACGTGAACACGCAGATTCGATGATGCGGATGTTTGCTTGATGCGGCACAACGAGCGCAATGTCATCGGCGGAAAGGCCGGCATCGGTCATTGACACATTTGCGGAATCAACCATCACGGTGACGGCTTTGCGGAACACTTCTTTGCCAACCATCGACATATAGCCGCCGATGGGGGCTTCAAGAAGTTCGCGGGCGGAACCATCGGAACCAAGGTCGAACGAAATCAGTTGTCCGTCGCCTTCGACGGCCTCAAGTACAACTGCACCTGCACCGTTTCCGAAAAGAATTGCGGTATTGCGGTCGTCCTGATCGGTGACCTTGGCGAGCGTTTCGGCGCCAATCAGGAGAATGCGCTTGAGGCCCATTGCGAGAAGCCCGTGTGCTTGCACAAGTCCATAGACAAAGCCAGAGCATGCGGCGTTGATGTCGCATGCTCCGCCGTTGATCTGAAGTTCTTCCTGGACCTGCGACGCGGTCGAGGGAATCTGATAATCGGGAGTGGTAGTTGCGAGAAGAATGAAATCAATGTCGGCGCCAGTGAGGCCTGCCATTTCGAGAGCTTTGCGCCCGGCTTCAACGGCAAGGCCGGCGGTGGTGCCACCGTGTCGACGTTCGCGAATCCCGGTTCGCTCAGTGATCCACGCATCGGTGGTGTCGAGACGCGCTTCGAAATCAGCGTTGGTAACGATGATGTCGGGGAGCGCCGTGCCCCAACCGGTGATGGTTGCGCCACTCGGGGCAGGAAGAGTCATCGGTTCCTCGGGGTCATGGTGATCACGCGGTACGCAACCAAGCTATGGGCTGGCTTGTGGTGACGCGCTCGCCTTCAACAGCAAGGACACCTACCAAAATGCCTGCGAAGGGGGAGCGAACTTCTTGTTCGCCAACACGACCAAGGACGGTGCCCGGGCTCAGAACAAAGCCGGGGGCCAAGTCGGCTGCTGGAGTAAAGACGCCAGCAGCTGGGCTTACGACCATGCGTTCGGTAGCGAAGAGGTGCTCGCCTTCATGCACCGCAACGCTCTCGGAAGGCGAGGCCAGCGCAGTGAGGAGTTTGTCGAGGTCTTCGGGAGTTGAAACCGCAAGCGTTGTTGTGCCGGCAAGCGTGCGCTTCGCCATGCCGGTAAGCACGCTCCCAGGACCAAGCTCAACAAAGACAGTTGCGCCGGCATCGCCAAGATTGTGCAGTGTCTGGCGCCAACGAACTGGGCTGCACAACTGGGCATTGAGTAGTTCAGTCCACTCGGTGCCGGTATGAGCTCGGGCATCGACATTGGCATAAACGGGAAGGTCAGCTTCGCGAAGATCGGCCGACTCGATAGCGCTGCGCAATCGATCGCGCGCCGGAGCCATAAAGGGGGTGTGGAAGGCGCCGCTGACTGCCATCGACATGACCTTCTTGGCGCCGAGTTCTTTTGCGATCGCGGATGCTTGCGCTACCGCTTCGGGATCACCAGCGATGACGACCTGTCCGGGAGCGTTGTAGTTGGCCACCCACACCTCGCCGTCGACCCGGGCACACGCAACTTCGACATCGTCATCATCGAGCCCTAGGACCGCGGCCATCGTGCCGACCCGAGCGGTAGTGGCGTCGAGCATTGCAGCGCCGCGTTCAGCGACGAGCAGGAGACCTTCCTCGAACGCGAGTGCTCCTGAAGCTACGAGTGCTGTGTATTCGCCAAGACTGTGACCGGCAGCGGCAGCGGGCTCAACGCCGAGGCGTTCCACCGCGTCAAGAACGATCAAACTGGTGAGGAACGTCGACAATTGCGCGTTGTCGGTGCGGGTGAGTTCCTCGGCTTCAGTGTGCAAGAGCAGGTGCTCGAGGTCGCGGCCAAGAACGCTCGAGGCTTCAGCAACGAGTTCCCATGATGGGTGGTCTCGCCATGCGTCTCCCATGCCCGGTTTCTGTGATCCCTGGCCGGGAAAAGTGAAGACGATCATCGTGGCGGTGGTGGCTTTCGCTCGTGGGTGAAGGGCATTGGTGCTCTAACCAAGACTCTGACCCGGATGCGGTCACTTCGGTTTCATTTTCCCAGCCTGAGCTGAGAGTGGTATTCGTGCGGCGGGAGGGACTCGAACCCTCAAGCCCCGAAGGGCAGCGGGGTTTGAGCCCGCCCTGTATGCCAATTCCAGCACCGCCGCAGAGGTGCGGATGCCACGCTACCAACTGGCCGGAGGCCGCTCTTCACCCTCTGGGGTGGAGCGCCCGGGTGTCTTGGCGGCGCCGGTCCTACACTTCGCCGCCATGACAAGGGCGACATTGGAGCGGAGGCTCACGGAAATCAATGTCCAGTTGCGCGACCTGCGTCACGAACTGGCAGTTGCCGACGAGCAACTGGCCCATTTTGCCGACGAGGCCGACGATGCTCGCCTCCGATCGCTCGTTTCCGAGACCCCGCTCGCCGAACGGGAGCATCGCATCGCTGCTCGTCACGCCGAGGCGATGGAACGTCACCGCAGCGAGGTGGTTGCCGATATTGGTCGGCTTGAGCAACAGCAGGATGACTTGCTCGACAGACTCAACGACGCCATCGGCTGAACCGGTACCATCGGAGCGCGGTCCGTACTTGGTCGGGCCTCCACTCTCAAGGGGCTGCAACGTTGCCGACCCGTGTCGTCATCGCCGAAGACGAGGCGATCATCCGACTCGATCTGAAAGAGACCCTCGAAGAAGAGGGATACGAGGTCGTCGGTGAAACTGGGCGGGGCGACGAAGCCGTCGCCCTCGTTCGTGACCTCAAGCCCGAAATCGCCATTCTCGATATCAAGATGCCGGGTATCGATGGGCTCACCGCAGCGAGACAAATCACTGCCGATCAGTTGTGCGCCGTAGTGCTGCTCACTGCTTTCAGTCAGCGAGACCTGATCGAAGAAGCTCGCGATGCAGGCGCCCTCGCGTATCTCGTGAAGCCATTTCAGCGCAGCGACCTCGTACCAGCGATTGAATTGGCGGTGGGAAGGTTCCGCGAATTGCGGGCGCTGACCGAACAAACAAAGTCGCTCGAAGATCAACTTGAAACTCGCAAAGTGGTTGACAAGGCCAAGGGTGTCCTCATGGATGCCCACGGTTTCACTGAAGCCGACTCGTTCACCTTTGTGCAGAAGACAGCGATGCGTGATCGCACCACGATGCGCGCCGTTGCTGAATCGATTCTCGATGGCACCCTCACCCCGGAGACCCCATGACCACGTTGATGCTCATCGACGGAAACTCGCTGACGTACCGAGCATTCTTTGCGTTGCCGACCGACATGGCAACGGCGTCTGGTCAGGTCACTAATGCGGTCTTCGGATTTACGTCGATGCTTGTCAATCTTCTCCGAGATCAAAAGCCCGATCATTTGGCGGTGGTGTTCGACCGATCTGAACCGACCTTCCGCCACGAAGCGCTTTCCACCTACAAGGGAAACCGCGATGCCACTCCCGATCTCCTTCGTCAGCAAATGGGCATTGTTCGCGAAGTTGTTGAAACGCTGCGCGTTCCCGTGCTCGACCTAGTTGGTTTCGAAGCCGACGACATCATCGCAACCTTGGCAACAGCGGCCGAAGCACGCGGTGACAACGTCATCATCGTCACTGGCGATCGCGACAGCTACCAGCTCGTTCATGATCCTCACATCAAGGTGCTCTACAACAAGCGTGGTGTTTCTGATTACGCGTTGTATGACGAAGCCGGCATCTTCGAACGTACCGGTGTAAAGCCAACCGATTACGTGCACTACGCCGCGCTTCGTGGCGATCCGTCCGACAATCTTCCTGGTGTCCCCGGAGTTGGCGAAAAGACTGCAGCCAAACTGATCAATCAGTACGGCGGCATCGATGGCATTTACGAGCACCTCGATGAACTCACCCCGAAGTTGCGCCAGAACCTTGCCGAGAACGAAGACAAGGCTCGGATGAACATCGACTTAATGACATTGCGTCACGATGCGCCTGTCACTGTCGACCCCGACGAACTGCAGATCGGCAATTTCGATCTTGCTGAAGTTCGTCAGTTGTTCGACTTCCTTGAGTTCCGTCAGTTGTTCGATCGGCTTGTCGGTGTCTTAGGCGTCGCCAACGATTCGACCGAGGCTGCCAGTTCCAGCGTTCTTGAAGCCGAGCGCACCGATGTCTCAACGCAGAAAGACGCCATTTCGTTGTTTGCTGAGTTGGCGAAGACCGACGGCCCACTTGCCGCTGCTGGCGCATGGGAAGGCGACGAAGGACGCTCGGTGTTTGAAGGCATTGCAATCGTCACCGACGCATCGATGGGCGAGGTCGCCTGGGTCGGAGCCGAAACGCTTGCGGTTCCAAAGGTCGCCGCCGCTGCTGGCGCAGTGTTTGCCGACGGCGGCCGGGCTGTCGTTGCCCACGATGCCAAGGCGCTTATGCGTGGGCTCGACACCTGCGGCATCGATCTTCGTTCGCTTGCACTCGACACAATGATTGCGGCGTACCTGCTCGATCCAGCCGAGCCTCGCTATTCGCTCGAACCGTTGCTCGATCGTTATGCCGATGCCCGTTTGCCGCAGGACGACGACCAAGGCGAAGGTCAGCTCGACTTCGGCGGAGCCGATACTTCGGCGCTTGCTCAGCGTGCGTCGCGGCGCGCGCTAGGCGTGAACGCCCTCGTTGATCCCTTGCAGGAATCGCTCGTTGCTCGCGCACTCGCCGACCTGAATACCGACATTGAAGTTCCGTTGGTCCGAGTGCTCGCTCGTATGGAAATCCTTGGCGTTGGTGTCGATGAAGGCGAACTTCGGAAGCTGCGCGATCAACTCGTTGCGCGTTGCGATGAACTGCGCCTGTTGATCTGGGCTGATGCCGGCGAAGAGTTCAACGTGAATTCCACCGTCAAGTTGCGCGAGATCCTTTTCGAAAAGTTGGAACTCACACCTCAGAAGAAGACAAAGACCGGTTACTCGACCGATGCGGCAACGCTCGAGAAGTTATTGGGCGAGCATCCGATCATCGAACACCTCCTTGCCTACCGCGAGGTCGAGAAGCTTCGTTCCACCTATGGCGAAGGACTCCTTACCGAAATCGCGGCCGATGGCCGTATTCATGCGACCTTCAACCAAACAGTTGCAAGGACCGGTCGTCTCAGCTCCGATGCCCCGAACCTTCACAACATTCCGGTGCGCAGCGAACTCGGGCGCGAATTCCGCAAGGCATTTGTCCCGGCGAAGGGCTACACGCTCCTCATCGCTGACTACAACCAAATCGAACTCCGGTGCATCGCACACTTGGCGGAAGATCCGGGTTTGATCGGTGCGTTTGAATCGGGTCAAGACATTCACAACGCAACTGCCGCTCGTGTGTTTGGCGTCGATCCCACCACGGTCACCATCGAACAACGCTCCAAAGCAAAGATGGTGAGTTACGGGTTGGCCTACGGCATGGAAGCATTTGGCCTTGCGCAACGCTTGGGAGTTCCCATTAGCGAAGCGCAGCAAATCCTCGACGCCTACTTCGTCGCATTCCCTGCGGTACACGATTACATGGAACGCACGATCGCAGGAGCCCGCGAGAAGGGCTACACCGAAACGCTCTTCGGCCGTCGTCGTCAGATTCCTGAACTTGCTTCGGATAATTTCCGAATTCGCCAAGCTGGCGAGCGTCAAGCAATGAACGCCGGCATCCAGGGTCTTGCTGCTGACATCTTCAAGGTTGCACTCATTCGCCTTGATCGCGCGCTCGACGCTGATGGCTCAACGAGTCGTCTCATCTTGCAGGTTCACGACGAAGTCATTTGTGAAGTCCCGCCCGCTGATCTCGACGCGGTTACTGCAATCGTCCTTGAAGCAATGTCAGGTGCATTTGATCTTCGGGTTCCGCTTGAAGTGAACCTTTCACACGGCGACTCGTGGGCTGCAGCCAAGGGTTGATGTGACCGACGCTGCTGAAGGTCATTGGTTCGAAGGCATCGCCGATCACCTAGGCACCTCCTACCTTCGCTATTCCTTCACGATGGGTACGGCCAACGAGGTCGACTTCCTCGTCGATGAACTTGGCCTAGAGCCCGGCATGCGAGTTCTCGATGTTGGTTGTGGCCCCGGCCGTCACGCCTATGCGCTCGCCGAGCGCGGTATCGCGGTGCACGGCGTCGACATTGCCCAGACCTTCATCGATCTCGCTCGTGACCGAGCGCCGCAAGGTGCCACCTTCGAACGTCTCGATGCCCGAGCCCTGCCGTTCGATGCTGAGTTCGATGCGGTGATCTCGCTCTGCCAAGGGGCCTTTGGCCTCGCCGGGGGAGCGGCTGCGGTTGGTCCCGACCCCGACGGCGTCGTGCTCGACGGCATGGCCCGAGCCCTTCGGCCTGGTGGCCGCATTGCCGTTTCGGCCTTCTCCTCCTATTTCCAGATCCGTTGGCTTGAAGACATCGACACCTTCGACGCCGATGCTGGCGTGAATCACGAATCGGCCCCGCTCCGGGCCCCTGATGGCACCGAAACCAACCGAGACCTCTGGACGACCTGTTTCACGCCCCGGGAGCTGCGATTGCTCGCTGGTCGGGCCGGATTACAGGTCGATGCGGTCTGGTCGGTGACCCCGGGGGAGTACGCCCGCCGGATTCCCGAGATCGATCGGCCCGAGTTTCTGCTCGTGGCCACCCGTCCACCGGTCTGACCTGCCATTTGCGGGCTGGCGGCGCCTGTGGACAGGGGTCTAGCCTTGCCGTTCTTCCTCGCGCCTGTGAGGGAGTTGTCCCATCCCCTACTTCCTGTCCATCGAAGAGAGAACACCCGTGTCCGAGCAGTCCACCATTGAAGAGGCCACACCGGCCGCCGCCCCCGTCGTTGAAGCACCCGCAGGTATGGGGAGTTTCGCAGCCGACGGCACCTACGTTCCGCGTCAGGTGATCGAAGACGATCTTGGTGGAATGTCACTCGACGATGCGTACACCGCATCAATGGTGCAGGTTGAAGACGGACAGATCGTCCAAGGCACCGTGGTCAAGGTTGACCGCGACGAAGTTCTTCTCGACATTGGTTATAAGTCTGAAGGCGTCATCCCTTCTCGCGAACTTTCGATTCGCAATGACGTCGATCCCTCCGAAATCGTTTCAATGGGCGAGGTCATCGAGGCACTCGTTCTTCAGAAGGAAGACAAAGAAGGTCGTCTCGTTCTTTCCAAGAAGCGCGCACAGTACGAGCGGGCCTGGGGAACGATCGAAAAGATCAAGGAAGAAGACGGCGTCGTCAGCGGCCCGGTCATCGAGGTCGTCAAGGGCGGTCTCATCATCGACATCGGCCTTCGTGGCTTCCTTCCCGCATCACTTGTTGAACTGCGTCGCGTTCGCGACCTTGCGCCGTACGTCGGCCGCACCCTCGAAGCCAAGATCATTGAACTCGACAAGAACCGCAACAACGTTGTGCTCTCGCGTCGGGGCTGGCTCGAAGAGACCCAGAAGGAACAGCGCGAGGACTTCCTTGCCAACCTCAAGCCCGGCGAGAACCGTCGCGGTGTTGTGTCTTCAGTCGTGAACTTCGGTGCATTCGTCGACCTTGGCGGCATGGACGGCCTCGTCCACGTTTCCGAGCTGTCGTGGAAGCACGTCGACCACCCCGGTTCCGTTGTGCAGGTTGGCGACGAAATCGACGTTCAGGTCCTCGAGGTCGATCTCGACCGCGAGCGCATCAGTCTTTCGCTCAAGGCCACCCAGCAGGATCCGTGGCAGGAATTCGCCACGGCCCATCAGGTTGGCGAACTCGTCTACGGCCGTGTCACCAAGCTCGTTCCGTTCGGTTCCTTTGTGCAGGTTGGCGAGGGCATCGAAGGCCTCGTGCACATTTCGGAAATGTCGGCTCACCATGTCGATCTTCCCGAGCAGGTCGTCACGCCGGGCGAAGAACTTTGGGTCAAGATCATCGACCTCGACCTTCAGCGTCGCCGTATCAGCCTTTCCATCAAGCAGGCTGCTGAAGGTGGCGTTGTTGCTGCTGAGTACCAGGAGCACTTCGGTGAGCATGCCTATGACATCGAGGGCAACTACATCGGTGGCGAGACCACTGAAGCTCAGGAAGCGTGGGCCGAGTACTACGCCGAACGGGGCGATACCTCGATCCCGCCGGTGCCGACAACGGCGGAAGCCGCTGCCAAGGCTGAGACTGAGGCCGCCGCTCCTGAGGCCGTCGCTCCTGAGGCCGACGCCGCCGAGTGAGTCTCACCGGCCAACGCCGGTGATCAATCGAGACGCACGATCCCTAGACGCAGCGCGGTGAGAACCGCCTGCGTTCGGTCGCGCGCGTCGAGCTTCTGGTAGATCGACGCAAGGTGATTCTTCACGGTCTTTTGCGAAAGATAGAGCCGTGAGGCCACCTCTGGGGTCGAGCAGCCATCGCAGATGGCCTGGAGGACTTCTTCTTCCCGACGGGTGACGGTGACGGGAAAACCCCGCCAATCGGTAAGCGCGGGACGGGTTGGGTGCATCGCTGTGTTGGTCATGCACTACTTGTCGGCAGGGTTGGCAAAAGTGTGAGCGAAATGCGCGGAAAAACATTGAGACGCGCTCTGGTACGTTCCGGCGATGCTTCTACTTGGTCTCACCGGTGGTATCGGTTCGGGAAAGTCAACGGTCTCGGCGGAGTTTGCTCGCCGTGGAGCGATTGTCATCGATGCCGATCTCGTCGTTCGTGAACTTCAGTCACCTGGCGGCGCTGTGCTGGCCGCAATGATCGAACACTTTGGCGACACGATCCTTGCCACCGACGGAACACTGAACCGTCAGGCCGTAGCCGACATCGTGTTCAATGATCCGGAGCAGTTGAAAGCACTCAACGCGATCGTGCATCCGAAGGTGGGCGAGGAAATCGACGGGCGAATTGAGGCGCAACGCGAAAGCGACAACGTCGTGATCCTTGACGTCCCACTGCTCGTTGAATCAAAGGCGTATGAGACCGAAGGAATCATCGTCGTCGACACCGACCCCGAGATCGCAGTGCAGCGTCTTGTCGAGTTCCGTGGTTTCAACGCCGACGACGCGCGTGCTCGTATGAAACTTCAGGCAACGCGCGAAGAACGACGTGCGGTGGCGGCGTTCATCGTTCCTAACGACGGAACGCAAGAAGATCTGATGACACATATCGAAGAGTGCTGGACATGGATCCAGTCCAAACGCAACGCTGGCTGATTACGTTTACAACCCGAGACGTCGAGCGAGATCGCTCATGATTCGTCGATTGGGGTCAACGCGTTCGCGAACGGCTTTCCATTCATCGAGTCGCGGGTACATCTCAGGGAGTAATTCAGGGCGCACTCGACTGTCCTTAGCGAGGTAGATCCGTCCGCCGACGCCAACCACCAGATTGTCGAGGCGGTCGAGGAGTGGCCCGAGTCCGGGGACGCCTGCGGGAATGTCGAGCGCAAGAGTCCAGCCGCCTGCTGGAAAGGACAGTGGCCCATCATTTCCTTCGCCGAATGATTTCAACACCGCAAGGAACGATGTGCAGCCCGACTGGCTGATCTCTTCGATAATCGTGGAGAGGGTCCTCGTAGCGTCGAACGGAATGACGAACTGCCATTGCAGGAAACCGGCGGGACCATAAATTCTGTTCCAACCGCGAACCATGTCGAGCGGATGAAAAAACGTCGGGATCGACTGGATCTCGTCTCGTCGTTCAACAGGCGCTTTGCGGAACCACAACTCATTGAACGCGCGAATCGAAAGTTTGTTGAGCAGACCGGCCGGCATGAACGGCGGTGCGCTTACGAGTTCGCTGGCGTTGTATTTGTAAGGGTCGGCGCCGATCTTGGGTGCTGCTTCTTCCGCGTTTGCGAATCGGCCACGAGTGAGTACTGAGCGACCCATGTTGGCCCCGGTCGCCATGAGATCGATCCAGGCCACCGAATAGTCGTAGAGGTGATCGCCGGTGCGCATGAGTTCGCACACCGCATCGAGATCGGCAGCGCGATCAGTGTCGACAACAAGTTGGCTTGAACCAATGCGAGGACAACGGAAGGTGGCATCGAGGATGACGCCGGTCAGACCCATGCCGCCGGCTGTAGCCCAGAACAATTCCGGATCGCGATCAGGGCCGATCTCAACGACCGAACCATCGGCGAGTTGCAGATGCAACGAAACGACGTGATTGCACCACGAACCTTTGAGGTGGTGGTTCTTGCCGTGGATGTCTGCAGCGATTGCGCCGCCAACGGTGACATAGCGAGTGCCAGGAGTTACCGGCACGAACAAACCCTGCGCAACGAGTGCGTGCAGGAGCCGATCGATACTTGCGCCGGCATCGGCGGTGACGAGCACAGTGTCGGAGGTCGGATCCGATTCGTGAATTGTGAATGCAGCGACATCGGTGGTTTCGATGACGGTTCCGCCGGCGTTCTGTGCCGCGTCGCCGTAGCTGCGACCAAGGCCGCGCGCAATTAGGCCGCGCTCGAACGAGGTGGGAAGCGCGCGCTGCAGTTCGATCGGCGAGGTGGGTCGACGTACATCCGCGCCTGAAGGTGCGGTGCGTCCCCAACCGAAGAGTTCGATCGAAGAGGGAACGGCCCGAGAGGCCGCCGGTTCAGGAGGCGTAGACGGCATAGGCGTAGACGGTGGCCCAAATTGCACCAGCGACGAGAAGGGTTCGGTCGGAGAAAACAAGGTTCTCGGGTTCGGCGCCCTTTCCCTGTTCGAGTAGGAGCGCGTAGCGAAGGATCGCGATGGCAAAGGGGACGATTGAGATCTGGAAGAGAACAGAACCACTTGTTGATTCCTGTGCTGAAGCAAACGCCCACAAGCAATACGTGATCACGGTTCCGGCCGAGAACACGGCCTTCAAGTAGTTGAGATACTGCGGGGTGTACGCCGCGAGAGCCGGACGAATCGTGGCGGCGTCCTCGCCAAGTTCCGCTCGTTCGCCAGCACGCTTTCCTGTCACCATGAAGAGCGCGCCGAAACTCGTAACGATGAAGAACCATTCCGAGATCGGTAGACCAGTTGCGGTTGCTCCGCCGATTGCACGAAGAACGAATCCGGCAGCAACAGCGACGATGTCGAGGATGGGCATGCTCTTGAGCCACAGTGAATAGACAGTGGTCAGTGCGAGGTAGGCGAGGATCGTGAATCCAAAGTCGCGGCGAATAAGGAATGCGCCACCGATGGCCACGACGAGCAAAATGGCGGCGAGAACGTACGCGAGACCGATCGGAACGATGCCTGCGGCGATGGGGCGATTTTTCTTTACCGGGTGACGGCGATCGGACTCGATGTCCATGGTGTCGTTGAGAAGGTATGTGGCGCTTGCTGCCGCGCAAAAGCAACCGAAGGCGCCAAGCGCCTGAAGGTCGGTGTCTCGGTTATCGAAAATCCCTGCGGCGACCGGAGCAGCAAAGACGAGGACGTTCTTGATCCACTGCTTGGGGCGCAGTTCTCGGAGAACTCCTCCGAGAACTGAGGGGCGGGGTGAGGCTGTGGTTGTCATTTCACCCAGCGCTGATTTTCCGCCAGATTGGGCGAGGAAGGTGACGAAGGACGGTGAAGAGGATCGACATGATCGGCGGCGCCCAGATGATCTCTTTGTTCTTCTGAAGACCATTGATGACCGCGTCGGTAATCTTGTCGGGTGTGGTCGCAAACGGGGCAGGCTTCATGCCCTCGGTCATACGGGTGTGAACAAATCCAGGGCGGACAACAACGCATCGGGCGCCAGAACCAATCAGCGAGTCGCCGAGGCCCTGAGCGAACGCATCCATGCCCGCTTTGGTTGAGCCGTAAACAAAATTGTCAGCGCGAGCTCGAACACCGGCAACGGACGTAATGGCAAGGAGTGTTCCGTGGCCTTGAGTGCGTAGTTTGGCAGCGGCGGCCAAGCCGCTCGACACTGCGCCGACGTAATTGACGCTTGCTGCTTGGGCAGCAGCGACGGGGTCGGCGTTGAACTCGGACTGCTCGCCCAATACGCCGAACGCCAGGATGACCATGTCGATATCGCCCATACGTTCAGCGGCAGCGTCGATGACCTTGGCGTGTGAGGCGGGGTCGAGCGCATCGAACACGATGGTGTCGGCGTCGACTCCAGCAGAACGGAGACGATTAAGGGTGGTGGTGGCCGAGGCAGGGGAGCGAACGCCGAGCACGACCTTTTTGCATCGGCTGGCAATGAGCCGGTCAACGATGGCCAAAGCAATTTCGGAGTTTCCACCGAGAACCAGTACTGATTGCACCGAACCCAAAGCGTCGCGCATGTGTGTTATTCCTCTTCCAGGGTCACGGGCCGTCTGGTCAAGGTTAGACGGCGACCGCCGAAGTGCCGGGAGCAATAGCCCCCACCCTTCGTAGACTCCTCCGATGCCGCCGTTTCGACTCGTTTCTGATTTTCAGCCTGCGGGTGATCAGCCCAAGGCAATCGAGGAACTGACGGCAAGTATCGACGCAGGAAATCGGTTCCAAACGCTGCTCGGTATTACTGGTTCGGGCAAGAGCGCAACCATTGCGTGGACGATTGAGAAGTTGCAGCGCCCGACATTGGTCATGGCGCCAAATAAATCGTTGGCTGCTCAGTTGGCCAATGAGTTCCGCGAGTTCTTCCCCGAGAATCGGGTTGAGTACTTCGTTTCCTATTACGACTACTACCAACCCGAGGCCTATATGCCGGCCTCCGATACCTACATCGAGAAGGACTCGTCAGTAAACGACGAGATCGAGCGGTTGCGTCACGCCGCAACTTCGGCGCTGTTGACTCGTCGAGACACGATCGTGGTTGCGTCGGTGTCGTGTATCTACGGCCTCGGCAATCCTGCGGAATATGCCGACCAAATGTTGGTGATCCGTCAGGGCGAAACTCATGAACAGCGCGCCATTCTTGGTCGCCTTGTCGATATGCAATACGAACGCAATGACATGAACCTCATTCGCGGAAAGTTCCGTGTTCGTGGTGACACCATCGAGGTTCATCCGGCATACGACGAAACCGCGATTCGCATTGAGCTCTTTGGTGACGACATTGAGCGCATCATCGTGGTCGACCCTCTTACCGGCGAGAAGATCACCGAACTCGAAGAGCTTGTTGTGTTCCCGGCGACGCATTACGCAGCAAGCGACGAACGCATGCGTACCGCTATGACACGTATCGAAGCAGAGTTGCAGCAACAACTGGCCAAGTTCGAAGGCGAAAACAAACTTCTTGAAGCGCAGCGTCTGCGTATGCGCACCCAATACGACCTCGAGATGATGGCGGAGCTCGGATTCTGCAACGGCATCGAGAACTACTCGTCTCATATCGATGGCCGCGAACCCGGTGAGGCGCCGTACACGCTTCTCGACTATTTCCCCGACGACTTCCTCGTCGTCATGGACGAAAGCCATCAGGCAGTTCCGCAGGTGCGTGGTCAGTACGCCGGCGACCGTTCTCGCAAGCAGACCCTGATCGAGCACGGGTTTCGCCTTCCATCAGCTGCAGACAACCGCCCACTGACCTTTGACGAGGTCATGGGCCGCATTGGACAGGTTGTGTTCCTTTCGGCAACGCCGGGTCCATTCGAACTCGAGAACTCTTCCGCCATCGTCGAGCAAGTTGTTCGTCCGACCGGTCTGGTCGACCCCGAGATCGTGGTCAAGCCCACGAAGGGTCAGATCGACGACCTCATCGAACAAATCAACAAGCGCGTCACCAATGGCGACCGTGTGCTTGTCACGACGCTTACCAAGAAGATGTCAGAGGATCTCACTGACTATTTGCTCGAACTTGGTGTCAAAGTTCGCTATCTCCACAGCGAGGTCGACACCATTGAGCGCATCGAGATTCTTCGTGACCTTCGCCTTGGCGAGTTCGATGTATTGATCGGCATCAACCTGCTTCGTGAAGGTCTCGATCTTCCCGAAGTGTCACTGGTTGCCATTCTCGATGCCGACAAGGAAGGTTTCCTCCGTTCCGAAACTGCCCTCGTGCAGACAATTGGTCGCGCTGCTCGAAATATCGATGGTCAGGTGATCATGTATGCCGACAAGATCACTGATTCCATGCAGCGGGCCATTTCAGAAACGAATCGTCGTCGTGGTTTGCAAGAGGCCTACAACAAAGAACACGGCATCAATCCGCAAACCATTCGCAAGGCCGTCACCGACATTCTTGCGACACTTCGAGGCACCTCTGGTGCTCCGGTTCCCGGGAACGGCAAACGGTCAACTGCTCGCGACAAAGTGCGATCGAATCTCGCTGAACTGCCGGCCGACGAACTTGGTCGTTTGGTGCTCACCCTCGAGGAAGAGATGAAGGAAGCCGCAGCGGACCTTCGATTCGAATACGCAGCCCGACTCCGAGACGAAATCAAGGAACTGCGTCGAGAACTTCGCGAAGTGGGCTGAACTCCCGCTTCGAGCATCGTTCTGATTCGAGGCGACAGTAGGCTCCCGCCGTGGATCAACTGGTCATTCGTGGTGCTCGCGAGCACAACCTTCGTAACGTCTCGATTGAACTTCCCCGAGACCGCCTCATTGTTTTCACCGGCCTTTCTGGTTCAGGCAAGTCATCGTTGGCGTTCGACACAATTTATGCCGAGGGCCAACGCCGCTATGTTGAGTCGCTGTCGGCCTATGCCCGTCAGTTCCTGGGGCAGATGGACAAGCCCGATGTCGACTTCATCGAGGGTCTGTCGCCCGCTATCTCCATCGATCAGAAGTCGGCCTCTCGCAACCCCCGTTCCACCGTTGGCACGATCACCGAGGTTTACGACTACCTCCGCCTTCTCTATGCGCGTATTGGCGTTCCGCATTGCCCAGTCGATGGGTCGATCATTAAGCGTCAGACCCCGCAGCAGATTGTTGATCGAGTTCTTGAACTTCCCGATGGCACCAAGTTCCAAGTCCTGGCTCCTGTTGTGCGTGGTCGTAAAGGTACCTACGACACGTTGTTGGCCGATCTGGCCTCACAGGGGTTTGCTCGAGCGATCATCGACGGCGAATTGCACGAGCTGACTGACAAGGTCGAGCTTGCTCGATACGAGCAACACACCATTCAGATCGTGGTCGACCGGCTTGTGAAGAAGGCCGGCATCGATCGCCGTCTTACTGACTCGCTTGAGACCGCGCTGCGCATTGCCGAAGGCGTTGCCGAAGTACAGATAGTCGGTGGGGGAGACGACTCCGGTCTCGACGATGAGATCCTCACCTTCTCGCAGCATCTGGGCTGCCCATCATGTGGTCTGAGTTATGAAGAACTCGCACCACGAAATTTCTCGTTCAACTCTCCGTATGGTGCGTGCGAACACTGCGATGGTCTCGGTACAAAGTTCGAGGTCGACGCCGAACTTGTTATTCCCAATCCGGACCTCAGCGTCACCGAGGGTGCACTCGCTCCTTGGGCCACTGCTCGAACCCAGTATTTCGGCCGACTGCTCGAGTCGGTATGCGATGTCTACGAGATCGATCCCGATGTCCCGTTTGACAAGTTGCCAAAGAAGCAACAGAAGCTGCTGCTGCATGGCACTGGCGCTACTGGTCGAGTGCAGGTGCGGTACAAGAACCGCTACGGCCGTCAGCGTTCGTACGACGCAAAGTTCGAAGGCCTTGTTCCGTGGCTGCAGCGCCGTCATTCCGATGCCGAAAGTGATGCGCAGCGTGAACAAGTCGAGGGCTACATGCGCGAGGTGCCCTGTCCCGACTGTGAAGGGTCACGACTTGCTCCGTTCAGTCTCGGCGTCACGATCGACGGTCACTCAATCGCAGAGATCTGCGCAATGTCGATCGGCGATGCTGCGGCCGCGCTCAACGGGCTGAAACTTTCTGAACGTGATCGCATGATCGCCGAGCGAGTGGTGAAAGAAGTCAACGCTCGTATGGGCTTCTTGCTTGACGTGGGTCTTGACTACCTCTCGCTGTCACGGTCGGCCGCAACACTTGCTGGCGGGGAAGCGCAACGCATCCGACTTGCATCCCAGATTGGTTCTGGACTTGTTGGGGTGCTGTACGTGCTCGACGAACCTTCAATCGGGTTGCACCAGCGCGACAACAAACGACTGATCGACACATTGATGCGTCTCCGAGAACTGGGTAACACCGTTCTCGTCGTCGAACATGACGAAGAGACCATCAAGGTGGCCGACTATGTCGTTGACATTGGTCCCGGCGCAGGTGAACACGGTGGCGACATCGTCTACGCAGGTCCGGTGAAGGGGCTTTTGAAATCCAAAGAGTCGATAACGGGCCAATACCTGTCCGGACGTCGATCAATTCCTGTTCCAGAGATGCGTCGTTCTCCGGGTGCCGATCAACTCGTGGTGCGCGGTGCTCGCGAACACAACCTCAAGAACGTCGACGTTGAGTTTCCGCTGCACACCTTCATTGCGGTCACCGGAGTGTCGGGTTCAGGTAAGTCCACCTTGGTGAACGACATCCTGCACCGTGCCCTCATGCAGAAGGTCTACGGATCAAAGACGCCTCCAGGCCTGCACAAGAGCGTCGAAGGAATGGAACTGGTCGACAAGGTCATCAACATCGATCAGTCACCGATCGGTCGCACACCGCGTTCGAATCCCGCCACCTACATCGGTGTGTTCGATCACATCCGCAAGCTGTTCGCGCAGACCCATGAAGCAAAGGTTCGTGGGTATCTCCCTGGTCGCTTCTCGTTCAACGTTGCCGGTGGTCGCTGCGAAGCCTGCTCGGGCGACGGCACCATCAAGATCGAAATGCATTTCCTTCCCGATGTCTATGTGCCCTGCGAAGTGTGCAAGGGCGCTCGCTACAACCGTGACACCCTCGACATCACCTTCAAAGATCACAACATCTCCGACATCCTCAGCATGAGCTGCGAGGAAGGTGTCGAGTTCTTCGCGAACCAGCCTGCGATCGCCCGTCACCTGCAGACGTTGGTCGATGTTGGTCTTGGCTATGTGCGACTCGGCCAGCCGGCCACAACGCTTTCTGGTGGCGAAGCGCAACGAGTCAAGCTTGCGAGCGAACTCTCGAAGCGTTCAACCGGGCGAACCGTGTACATCCTCGACGAACCGACAACGGGTCTTCATTTCGAAGACATCCGCAAGTTGCTGACTGTGCTTTCCCGTCTTGTTGATCAGGGCAACACCGTGTTGGTCATCGAGCACAACCTCGACGTCATCAAGACCGCCGACTGGTTGATCGACCTTGGCCCCGAAGGTGGCAGCGGCGGTGGCTCAGTGCTCGTCGAAGGCACGCCCGAAAAGGTCGCCGCCACAAAGAAGAGTTACACCGGACAGTTCCTGCGGCCGCTGCTCGGCCTCGAGTAGTTCAGGTGATCTGCAACATACGGTCGAGTGCAACCTTGGCCCACTGAGTGGTGCCGGGGTCGACCGTTATGCGGTTGACAATTTTGCCAGCGACGAGGTTCTCGAGGATCCAACACAGGTGCTGCGCGTCGATACGGAACATCGTTGAACACGGGCACACAAGTGGATCAAGCGAGACCACGGTCTTGTCTGGTGTTTCGTTGTTCAGGCGATTGATGAGATGGATCTCGGTGCCGACGCCAATGACTGCGCCAACCGGTGCGTTCTCAACGGCACGGATGATGAAGTCGGTAGAGCCAACCTGATCGGCGAGTTCGCACACATCGTGCGCGCATTCGGGATGAGTCACCACAATGCCGTCGGGGTTGGCTTCGCGGAATACCGCAATGTGTTCGGGGCGGAACCGCTGATGCACCGAGCAGTGGCCCTTCCATAAAAGGAAGGTGGAGTCCTTGACTTCGGCTTCGGTCAACCCGCCGTGTTCGCGTCGGGGATCCCAGACACGCATTTGCTCGTGGGAGAAACCAAGGCCCATCGCGGTATTGCGGCCGAGGTGTTGATCGGGGAAGAACAGGACCTGTTCGCCACCGGCGCCGTCTTCGGCACGATTGCCCAATGAGAGTGCCCATTCGAGAACGGCTCGGGCATTCGACGACGTGCACACCGCGCCGCCGTGTTCACCAACGAACGCCTTCAGCGCGGCCGAAGAGTTCATGTAGGTGATGGGGATTACCTTCGAGATGTCGGTTGTGGCCGCCAGGGTTTCCCATGCTTCGGTGACTTCTTCGAGATCGGCCATATCGGCCATCGAGCAGCCGGCATTGAGATCGGGCAGGATCACAGCCTGATGGTCGCCAGTGAGGATGTCGGCTGATTCGGCCATGAAGTGCACGCCGCAGAAGATGATGTAGTCAGCCTGCGGTTGTTCCTGAGCCAGCACCGAGAGGCGGAACGAATCGCCGCGAGCATCGGCCCATTCCATGACCTCGTCTCGCTGGTAGTGATGGCCAAGGATGAAGACTCGGTCACCGAGTGTGGCCTTGGCTGCAGCGATTCGCTGCGCGAGTTCACCCAGTGTGGCGTCTGTGTATCGCTCACCGAGCGGTAGTTGGAGGCGAAGCATGTTGTGGTGCACTCCCTGAAAGGACGGGGAGATCCGATGAGTGGCCGGTGGGGGCAGCCTGGTCGCCACGCCACGGGGTTGTCGGCCTCGGGTCTCAATATGTCGCCGGATACCAGGCCGGCTTGAACAGTGTAGGCACTCAACGGCTTGTTTGCCTCCGATGGCCCATACGATCGTGGGAATGGTGCAGCGACCGCCGGCCGGCACGATTCCTGACGAGCCCGGCTCGTATCAATTCAAGGACATCAACGGTCGCGTCATTTATGTGGGTAAGGCCAAGAGCCTTCGTTCTCGCCTGTCGAACTATTTCCAAGATCCGGTCCATCTCGCGCCCCGAACCGCCCAGATGGTGGCCACGGCCGAAACGGTCGAATGGATCCAGGTTCGCAACGAACTCGAAGCGCTCATGCTCGAGTACAGCCTGATCAAACAGCACGAGCCTCGGTTCAACATCGACCTTCGTGACGACAAGAGCTATCCGTTCTTGGCGGTGACGGTTGACGACGACTGGCCCCGGGCCACTGTCATGCGTGGCGATAAGCGGAAGGGCACGCGCTACTTCGGCCCGTATGCCGCCGCGTGGGCAATCCGCGAAACCCTTGATCAGTTGTTGCGCACATTCCCTGTGCGCACGTGTTCAGACACGAAGTTGTCCCGCCATTCAAAACTCGGTCGACCATGCTTGTTGTTCCATATCGAAAAGTGCAGTGGTCCCTGTGTGGGGGAGATCACAACCGAGAAATACGACGAACTCGTACGCGATCTCATTCGTTTCCTCGATGGCGATACCGACGAAGTGATTTCTCGTCTCGAAGTCGAGATGCAACTCGCCAGCGATGAACTTGAGTTTGAGCGTGCAGCGCGTCTCCGCGATCGTCTCGGCGCTGTTCGAAAAGTTATTGAACGTCAGCAGATGGTTCTGGAAAAAGACGAAGACCTCGACGTTGTTGGTCTTGCTGGCGATGAACTTGAAGCATCGGTGCAGGTGTTCTTCGTTCGCAAAGGTCGCGTGGTCGGCCGCAAGGGTTATGTGCTCGACCGCAAAGAAGATCTTTCCGACAGCGAACTTGTCGACTGCATCCTTGAACGTCTCTATGGCGATCCACCGCCCCTCGGGGTTCCCAAAGAGGTGCTGGTTCCTTTCGAAAGCGCGAACCCAGGGCTTTACGAAGAGTTCTTGAGTTCGCAGCGTGGTTCGAAAGTCAACGTTCGTATCCCGCATCGTGGCGATAAGCGCGAACTCATGGCGACGGTCACAAGAAACGCAACCGAAGAGTTCTCTCGTCACCGATTGAAGCGCGCAGCCGATCACAACAGTCGGGCGCGCGCCCTTAATGACCTGCAAGAGCACTTAGGGCTGCCGGAAGCTCCGCTGCGCATTGAGTGTTACGACATGAGCCACATTCAAGGCAGCGACTACGTCGGGTCAATGGTGGTCATGGAAGACGGCCTGCCGAATAAGCGTGAGTATCGCCGCTTCAAGATCAAGAGCAACCAGGGCAACGATGACTTCGCGGCCATGGAAGAGGTGCTTACGCGCAGACTCACCGCCTATCTCGAAGAGCGCAGCAAGCCGGTTGCCGAACGATCAGGGAAGTTTGCCTATCCGCCGCAGTTGCTTTTGGTCGACGGTGGTAAGGGACAGCTCAGTGTTGCGGTGAAGGTGCTCGAGGAACTCGGACTCGAAGAAGAGATTCCCGTTGCGTCGCTGGCAAAGCGATTCGAAGAGGTCTATTTGCCGCATCGTTCCGAGCCAGTGGAAGTGCCGCGCGGAAGCGACGCGCTGTATCTGCTGCAACGCATTCGTGACGAAGCTCACCGTTTCGCGGTTTCGTTCCACCGCGAACTTCGGGGCAAGCGCATGACGAAGTCGGTGCTTGATGACATTCCTGGTCTTGGTGAGGTGCGTCGCACGCGTCTCATTAAAGAACTTGGGGGAGTGACGGCAGTGAAACGGGCGACTGAAGAGGAACTCAAGGCCCTTGCCTGGCTGCCCGATTCGGTTGGCCAAGCAGTTTGGGACAAGATCCATGTTCCTTCTCGTCGAGATCCGCGCTGAATCGGAGTCGTTGTGCCTGAACCTGATGCCAATGCCCAACTGTGGGAAGCGCATGCCGATTGGTGGCAGCGTGAATTCACCGACGGCGCTGATCCCGAATACACCGAGCAAATTATTCCCCTGATTCTCGAATGGACCGAAGGCTTCGAGCGCGTGCTCGAGGTTGGCACCGGCGAAGGTCAGGTCGCTCGTGCAATCGCAGCAACGCACGGCGCAACGGTTATCGGTATTGACCCAACGGTGAATCAGATCGACGAAGCCATTCGTCGCGGTGGTGGCCCGGAGTACGAACTCGCCGGCGCCCAATCACTTCCGTTCGACGACGCATCGTTCGACGCCGTTGTGTGCTGTTTGGTGTTTGAACACATCGACGCCGTCGATGAAGCACTGGCCGAGGTTGGTCGCGTGTTGCGCCCGGGCGGAAGGTTCATCTTCTGCCTGAACCATCCGTTGTTGCAGACTCCCGGTTCGGGATGGATCGACGATCAGATTCTTGACCCGCCCGAGCAGTATTGGCGCATTGGTCCGTACCTCACTGAGCAGGCCACGATCGAAGAGGTCGAAAAGGATGTCTTCATCCGCTTCGTGCACCGGCCCCTTAGTCGCTACATCAATGCCATGGCCGACTCGGGTCTTGCGCTGGAACGGATGATTGAGCCCGCTCCTCCGCAGGGATTTATCGAGCGTGCTCCGGAGTACACCGAAGTCACGACCATTCCGCGGTTGCTGACGTTGGTGGCTCAACGCCGGTAGCGTCTGAGCCGTGAGCGACTTCGTTGTGATCACGGGATTATCAGGGGCCGGACGCTCTCAGGCCGCGGACGTTCTTGAAGATCTCGGCTGGTACATCATCGACAATCTTCCGCCAGCGCTTATTGGCAGCGTTGCCGACTTTGCCGATGCTCCCGATGCCACCATCACCAATGTCGTGCTTGTTGTCGGCACTGGTCCCTATCACTCCGAAGCATTGCCAGCGCTCGACGCGCTGCGTCGCCAGGGCAACCGACTTCGCATCGTGTTTCTTGAAGCGGCAACTGACGAACTCGTGCGCCGCTACGAAAGCACGCGCCGACGTCATCCTCTTGCGGCTGAAGACCGTTCGTTGGCCGAGTCGATCCAGGAAGAGCGTCGCGTTCTGCAATCGGTGAAGGCCGAGGCCGATGTCGTCATCGACACCACTGAACTCAACGTCCATCAACTCCGTGCTCGCATGCTCGACCTCTTTGCCGCTGATGCACCTGCCGGCGGCATGCAGACCACGGTGCTGTCCTTTGGGTACAAGCACGGCCTTCCGCTCGACACCGATTTAGTCATCGATTGCCGGTTCCTCCCGAATCCCCACTGGGTCGAGGAACTGCGGCCGTTCACTGGTCTCGATGAATCCGTTCGTGACTACGTGCTCTCCCAACCGCTTACCTCAGAGTTCCTCGCTCAGATCAACGGCCTGCTCGAGACGCTGTTGCCGGCCTATGTGGCCGAAGGCAAGAGCTATCTCACCGTGGCGTTTGGTTGTACCGGCGGGCGCCATCGGTCGGTCGCAATTGCCGAAGCGGTGACCGAAGCCCTTCGCGAACGGGGTTTTCACCTTCGGGTCACCCATCGCGACCTCGACCGCTGACATCATCGCGGTCGCCGATTCTCTGAAAATCGGTCGGGCCGGAGTCAGACCGGCCAAACGCGTGCGCCGACTGGCGTAACGTCGGACCATCTCGTCACTAAAGCCGTCGACCGTCGACGGCCAACCCAGGAGGCAGTGCCCACAATGACCATCCGTGTCGGCATCAATGGCTTCGGTCGCATCGGCCGCAACTTCTTCCGGGCGGTGAGGCAGTCCGGCGCTGATGTCGAGATCGTTGCCGCCAACGATCTGGGTTCTGTGCCAGCCATGGCCCACCTGCTCAAGTACGACACGGTTATGGGTCGCCTCGACGCAACCGTCGAAGCAACCGACGAGGGCATCCTCGTTGACGGCAAGCTTCTCAAGATCACTGCAATCCGCGACCCCAAGGATCTTCCTTGGAAGGAACTCGGCGTCGACATCGTTGTCGAGTCCACTGGCTTCTTTACCGATCGCGACAAGGCTGCTGCTCATCTTGAAGCCGGCGCTCCTTACGTCATTATTTCCGCTCCGGCCACCAACGCCGATGCCACCTTCGTGGTTGGCGTGAACGACGACACCTTCGACCCGGCCAAGCACAAGGTTGTGTCCAATGCCTCGTGTACGACCAACTGTTTCGTTCCGATGATCAAGGTTCTCGACGATGCCTTCGGCGTCGAAAAGGGCCTCATGACGACGGTGCACGCCTACACCGGCGACCAGAACCTCGTCGATGGCCCGCATAGCGACGCGCGACGTGCGCGCGCTGCAGCCGCGAACATCACGCCGTCATCAACCGGCGCTGCTCGCGCCACTGGCCTCGTACTCGAAGCCATGAAGGGCAAGCTCGACGGCACCGCACTTCGCGTCCCGGTTGCCGACGGCTCCATCACCGACTTTGTTGGTGTGCTCAAGCGTGACGTCACCGTCGACGAGATCAACGCAGCATTTAAAGCGGCCGCAACTTCCGGTCCGCTTTCCAAGGTGCTCGTGTTCACCGATGAAGAAATCGTGTCGTCCGACATCGTGGGTGAGCCTGCATCCTGCACATTTGACTCGAAGCTCACCATGGCCATGGGCAACCTCGTGAAGGTGCTCGGCTGGTACGACAACGAGTGGGGTTACTCCAACCGCCTGGTCGACCTCGTGCAGGTCATGGCCAAAGCGGCGAAGTAGTTCCGCCTGATGAGCGTTCCTTCGCTGGAGGATCTCGGCGACGTCAGTGGTCGCCGAGTCCTTCTCCGCGCTGATTTCAATGTGCCGATCGCCAATGGTGAAATTTTCGACGACTTCCGCATTCGTGCTGCACTTCCCACGATCGAGTATCTGACCTCTCGCGGTGCAACAGTCACTGCGTGCACGCATCTCGGTCGTCCCAAGGGTGCTCCCGATCCGAAGTATTCGGTGGAACCTGTTCGTCGACGTCTCGCTGAACTCGCACCAGGTGTCGAACTTCTCGACAACCTTCGATTCAATCCAGGCGAGACCGCCAATGATGCTGCGTTCGTGCAGGAACTCATCGCTGGTCAAGACCTTTACGTGAACGACGCGTTTGGTGCCTCGCACCGAGCTCACGCGTCAATCGTTGGACCTCCGCAGTTTCTTCCCTCTGCTGCAGGCCGTCTTCTTCAGCGTGAAGTCGAAGTTCTGTTGCCGTTGCGTTCTGACCCGAAGCGTCCGTTCGTGGTCATCCTTGGTGGCTCGAAAGTTTCCGACAAACTCGGTGTGATCGACGCGTTGTCCGAGGTTGCTGACGCGCTCATCATCGGTGGCGGGATGTGTTTCACATTCCTCGCCGCACAGGGTCATCACGTTGGCGATTCGTTGCTTGAGGCCGACCAGATCGAAACCTGCAAGCGATTCCTCGACTCCGATGTCACGATTCACATTCCGCACGATGTGACCGCACTCGGCCCAGATGGCGAAATCATGAACCCCGAAGCTGGGGGAGAGGTTCGCCAACTCGGCGCCGATATTCCCGACGGTTGGAAGGGTCTCGACATTGGCCCGGGCACCGCATCGGAATTTGCCGACATCATTGCTGAAGCAAAGACGATCTTCTGGAACGGCCCTATGGGCGTCTTCGAAGATCCGCGCTTTGCTGCCGGTACTCGGGTAATCGCCGAAGTAATGGCCGAAGCTCGTGGCTTCACCGTTGTTGGTGGCGGCGACTCCGCTGCAGCACTCGACGCGTTCGGTCTCGCCAACGAGGTCGATCACGTCTCAACCGGTGGAGGTGCGTCACTCGAATTGCTTGAGAACGGTGACCTTCCCGGACTCGAAGCCCTACGAGGAGCATCAAATGCCTGACCGCAAACCACTCATCTCCGGTAACTGGAAGATGAACCTCAATCACTTCGAGGCAACAGCAACGCTCGACAAGTTGCGCTACCTACTTTCGAAGGATGACTACCAAGCAGTCGATGTGTCGGTGCACCCGCCGTTCACCGACATTCGTACCGTGCAGACATTCCTTGAAAGCGAAAAGGTTCCGATCGCTCTCGGTGCGCAGAACTGCCACTGGGAAGCCAATGGCGCCTACACCGGCGAAGTTGCTCCGGGAATGCTTTTCAAACTCAACGTGTCCTACGTAATTGTCGGACACAGCGAACGACGCGAGATCTTCGGCGAAGACGACGTCATCGTTGCTCGCAAGGTCAAGTCCGTCTTTGAAAATGGCATGACCCCCATCCTGTGCTGTGGTGAAACGCTTGAAGAACGTGAAGGTGAAGCCACCCGCGCAAAAGTCACTGGTCAGATCCACGCCGGTATCGAAGCCCTCAAGCCCGAGCAGGTGGCCTCGATGGTCCTTGCCTACGAACCGATCTGGGCCATCGGCACAGGCCGCACCGCAAGCGCTGAAGATGCACAGCAGGTCTGTAGCTGGATCCGAGCCAAGGTGAAGGATATGAAGGGTGCCGATGCGGCCAAGGCCGTTCGCATTCAGTACGGAGGCTCGGTCAAGGCGGGAAATGCTGCCGAACTCATGGGTCAGCCCGACATCGACGGGGCACTTGTTGGTGGAGCGGCCCTCGATCCCGAGGAATTTGCCCGAATCGTCCAGTTCCGACTGTCCTGATATCGTTCACGCCGTGCTGATCGCTGTCCTCATCGTCCAGGTGCTCTCCGCCCTCACCCTCGTCTTCCTCGTCCTGCTTCACAGCGGTCGGGGTGGTGGCCTTTCCGACATGTTCGGTGGCGGCTTGGGCGCGTCAGCTGCAGGTTCAACTGTCGTCGAGAAAAATCTCGATCGCATCACCGTGGTTGCGGCCGTCATTTTCATGTTTGCGTCGGTCGCACTCGCACTCCTGCTCGACAAGTAGGTCACCATGGGTCGATCCGACCCTGCAGCACTTTCACTTCGCGACGTCACGCTTGTTCGTGAAGGTCGAGCGATCCTGAACAACGTCTCCTGGAATGTGGGTGCTGACGAGCGATGGGTCGTGCTCGGGCGAAATGGTTGCGGCAAATCCACGTTGATGAAGATTGCGTCGCTGTATTTGCACCCATCCTCGGGTGATGTCGAAGTGCTGGGCGAGAAACTCGGACGTACCGATGTCCGGTCACTGCGAAAGCGCATTGGTGTTGCCAGCTCTGGAATGGCCGATCAACTTCGATCCGACCTGATTGCAACAGATGTCGTCATGACGGCAAAGAACGCAGCGCTCGAACCCTGGTGGCATACCTACGATGAGGCTGACCATCAGCGAGCGCTCGACTGTCTCGAGCGAATGGAAATTGGCCGTTTGGCCAATCGCAGTTTCGCCACCTTGTCGTCGGGCGAAAAGCAGCGGGTGCTACTGGCCCGAACCTTGATGCCCCAGCCTGGTCTTCTTCTTCTCGATGAGCCCACTGCAGGGCTCGACCTCGCTGGACGCGAGGACCTCGTTCGTACCCTGGGTATTCTCGCTTCTGGAGTCGACACTCCAGCAACAGTGCTCGTCACCCATCACGTCGAGGAAATTCCAGAAGGGTTCACAAATATTTTGATGCTTCGCGAAGGCCAAGTGCTCACTGCCGGCCCGCTTGACGATGTGCTGACCGAATCGAATCTGTCCGAATGCTTCGAGATGCCGCTTGGTCTCGAACGGCGACATGGTCGATGGTGGGCCTGGGGGCTTGACGCGTGAACCCGGCGTTGGGTCTTGTTGCAGTGTTCTTTTTGATCATCGCGAATGGGTTCTTCGTCGCGGCCGAATTCGCGCTCGTTGCTGTCGATCGGGCGAAGGTGGAAAACGATGTCGAGTCGGGTCGACGTCGCGCGCGACTTGCCAAGGGCCTTCTTGCGCACCTGTCGTTTCATCTCTCGGGCGCACAACTCGGAATCACGGTGACATCACTGCTTATCGGTTTTTTGGCTGAGCCAGCGATCGCAGAACTCTTGCACCCTGCGCTTGAGCCGCTGCTGGGTTCGACTGCGATGATCGGTGTTTCGTTAGTCATTGCAATCTTTCTCGCAACAGTGGTGCAGATGATTGTTGGTGAACTGGTGCCAAAGGGTCTGGCCATTGCTCGACCCGAAACAACGGTGTACTACCTCGGTCCGCTTGTACGGATGTACGGAATCATTTTTGGTCCGCTCATCCGCATGCTGAACGGAGCGGCGAACCGTACCGTTCGCATGCTCGGCGTTGAGCCAACCGAAGAGCTTTCGCATGTTCGAACGCTTTCGGAAATGCAGATTCTTGTGAGTGCCTCAAGTCTTGGGGGAGTCCTCGATGACTCGGCATCGCAGTTGCTCACACGATCGATTCGATTTGAAGGCAAGAGCGCCGAAGATGTTCTCGTTCCACGCACGGCAGTTACTGCTCTTCGAAGCTCCGACACGGTTGATGCGCTCGTCGAGGCTTCTGTCTCCACGGGACATTCGCGTTTCCTCGTTTACGGTGAGGATCTCGATGACATTGTCGGAACCGTTCACGTGCGAGCAGTTCATGCGGTGCCTCGCGAGCAGCGTTCCACCACATTGGTGTCGTCGTTGATGCGCCCCATGCTCGAGTTGCCCGAGAGCCGCGATCTTGCCGACGTGCTTAGAGATCTGCGTCGGGCCCGAACCCATCTTGCAGTGGTGGTCGACGAATACGGCGGCACTGCAGGGATCATCACGCTCGAAGATATTCTCGAGGAAATCGTTGGCGAAATTGGCGACGAACACGACCGTCGCACACCTTCGACAGTGGTTCCAGGCCGGCGAAATGAATGGTCGTTACCCGGTGGGCTTCATCCCGATGAAGTGGCTGACCAAGTCGGATGCGTGATCCCCGAAGGCGAGTACGAAACCTTCGCCGGTTTCCTTCTTGATCAACTCGGGCATCTGCCTGTCGTCGGCGAGAAGGTTCAGTGGGGTGACTGGGGCTTTGAAGTCGCTGAGATGGATCGTCGTCGCATCTCGCTAGTCACCGTTCGGGTGGCAGTGCCCGATGTTGTGGGCGGCACTGCTAGCAGCCCTTCGAAGAGTCGCAAGAGGGGAGAGGGCTGATATGTGGCCGTTCCTTCTCATCATCATTCTTCTCGCAGTGAACGGATTCTTCGTTGCGCTTGAGTTCGCGCTTGTGGGTTCTCGTCGCAGCCGGCTCGAGCCGCTCGCGAACGCAGGTGATCGCTCTGCGATTCGCGCACTCGATGCGATGAAAGAGTTGAGTATTCAGCTCGCAGGGGCGCAGTTGGGTATCACCGTTGCTTCGCTTCTGCTTGGTCTTGTGGGTGAACCCGCATTCGCTCATTTGATCGAATCTGCTGCTCATCACGCGTCATGGATTCCGCAAGGCTGGGTTCGCCCTATTTCTGCGGTAGTGGGCCTCCTCGTGATCGTGTTTGCCCACATGGTCTTGGGCGAGATGGTGCCGAAGAATTTGACCCTCACGCATCCTGAATCGGTGCTCAAGATCGTGAGCGGGCCAAATCGTCTCTACCTGTTGTTCGCCCGTCCTCTCGTTATCGTCCTCAATTGGTTTGGGAACGTGGGCGTTCGAATGTTTGGCGTCGAGCCGAAGGACGAACTTTCCGATGCGCATTCGGCGCAAGAACTCGCAGTGCTGGTTTCGGTCTCCCACGAAGAAGGAGCGATACCGGATTTCTCGGCGGAGCTTCTCTCCGGAGTGTTGGATTTCGGTCAGCGAACGGTCGCTTCGGTCATGGTTGCGCGCGAATCGGTTGCCGCTGTTTCAATCGAAGCCACGCCCCGGGAACTTGAAGAAGCAGTTCGAGAACTCGGCCATACTCGCCTGCTGGTCGTGGGCGACGGTGGGATCGACGATGTACGAGGGTTCCTCCACGCAAAAGACTTACTCACTGTTCCTGATACAGAGATCGACAATCCGGTTCCATCGCGGTTAGTGCGCCCGACACTCGAAACCGATTGCGAGAACCGACTCGAAGACCTCTTGAAAAAGATGCAGTCGACACGGGTGCACTTCGCGACCGTTTACAACGACGACGAATCAACCGCCGGGATCGTCACTCTCGATGATCTTCTTGAAGAACTGCTGAGCGATCTGACCGAAGAGGATTAGGCGCCAGTGGCGTGGTAGCCACCATCGACATGCACGATCTCGGCTGTTGTCTGTGGGAACCAATCCGACAGCAGCACGACGCAGGCCTTCGCTACCGCGCTGGAATCGCGCACATCCCAGCCCAGGGGAGCGCGTTCATCCCATACGTCTTCAAACTTTGAAAAGCCGGGAATTGAACGCGCTGCGATGGTCTTGATGGGACCGGCCGCAACGAGATTGACGCGAATCTGTTGAGGGCCCAGATAGCGGGCGAGATAGCGCGATGTGGATTCAAGCGCTGACTTGGCAACACCCATCCAGTCGTACGAAGGCCAAGACACGGTGTTATCGAAATCGAGACCGACGATTGAGCCGCCCTCAGTCATGAGGGGGGCGACAACATCGGCGAGGGCTTTGAGCGAGTACGCCGAAATATTCATGGCTACGGAGACGTCTTCCCACGTGGCATCCATGAAGGTTCCGCCCAGACAGACCGGCGGAGCGAAGCCAATTGAATGGAGCGCGCCATCGACGCGACCCCACTTCTTCGTGAGGTGTTCCCGGGCGGCATCGAGATGCTCGGGAACTGAGACATCGAGTTCGATGACCTCGGGTTCGACATCGAGCTTCTTTGCGGCCTTGAGCGTGTGCTTCATGCCACCGCCCACGCCGGTGAGAACGATCTCGGCCCCTTCTCGCTGAGCCAGACGAGCGACGCCAAAGCCAAGCGAGGAGTCATTGAGTACTCCGGTCATCAACAGTCGCTTACCTTCAAGCAGTCCCATAGTTCCTCCGATCGCGGTTGCAGCAGAGACGTTACGTTGCCGAACCCGTAATTCGGCGGAACAGCGCGATGAGGGAGCGATGGTCCGCTACGGTTCGCCGCATGCAGATCGGAATCGTGGGTGCTACGGGCCCAGCAGGAAGTGCCCTCGGAATCAGACTTGCTTCGGCTGGTCATCAGGTCATTCTGGGCTCACGAAGCGAGGAACGAGCGGCCGAGGTCCTCGATGGAATTCTCGCCAAGTGGCCTGATCGCAACCTTTCAATTACCGCGGCCGACAATGCAGGCGCAGCATCGGCACAACTGATCGTGATCGCGACTCCATGGGACGCTGCATGGACAACAGCAAAGTCGGTCTCCGATCTCCTTGAAGGCAAGATCGTGATTTGCATGGCGAACGCGCTCATTCGCGTTGGCCACGAATTCCAGCCCCTCGTGCCTCCGCGCGGATCTGTCGCTGCCAGTGTCCAAGCCGCAGTTCCCCGTTCACTTGTTGTGGGAGCGCTTCATCACGTCCCGGCCAAAGAACTTGCCGACCTCGATCATCCGATTGAGAGCGACGTGCTGGTCTGCTCCGATCACCCGGTGGCAAAGCGCGTGTCAATGGATCTCATTAACGAGATGCCAAATATGCGCGCTCTCGATGCCGGTGACCTCACCCAAGCCGCGCCGATCGAAGCGTTCACCGCAGTGCTGCTTGAGCTGAATCTCAAGTACAAGACTCGCGTTGCGGTGAAGTTCACCGGGATCGATCCCGAAAAGCTTCGATGACTATGGCAAACCCGGCGGGCCCGATGCGGCTTTACGACACCGCTCGTCGCGAGGTCGTTGCGTTTGAGCCCGGCCCTGTTGTTCTCATGTACACCTGCGGCATCACGCCATACGACGCCACTCATCTTGGTCACGCTGCTACCTACGTCACCTACGACGTGTTGCAGCGGCGTTTACGTGATCTAGGTCATGAAACTCGTTGTGTTCGTAACGTCACCGATGTCGATGACGATCTACTCCGCAAAGCCCGTGAACTGGGCGTTCATTATCTCGATCTGGCCGCAGCTGAAACCGCTCGCTTCGACGCAGATATGGAAGCGCTTAATGTCGTCGAATGTTGGAGTGAACCACGTGCGACTTCAGCGATCGCTGACATTCGCGGTTTCATCGGCATGGTGCTTGACCAGGGCCATGCCTATGAAAGCGGCGGCTCTGTCTATTTCGATGTGAGTTCCTTTGACCGCTTCGGTCAGGTGTCCCATTACACCCGCGAACAAATGATTGACCTTGCTCGTCAGCATGGCGGCAACCCCGACGATCCCAACAAGCGTGATCCTCTCGATTTCGTTCTTTGGCAGCCGTCTGCGCCCGATGAACCGAGCTGGGAATCGTTGTGGGGGCCGGGTCGTCCGGGCTGGCATATCGAGTGCTCAGCGCTCGCTCTTCGCGAGCTCGACACCACCATTGATCTTCATGGCGGTGGCTCCGACCTCATCTTCCCGCATCATGAATGTGAAGCAGCTCAGAGCGAAGCCGCCACCGGACAGCCATTCGTGCGTCACTGGATGCACCAGGCAATGGTTCGCATGGATGGCGAAAAGATGTCGAAGTCGCTCGGCAATCTGGTTTTCATCAGCGAATTACGCAAGAGCTGGGACGTTCGTGCGATTCGTTTGGGGATCGTTGCGCACCATTACCGCGACTCATGGGAATGGCATGACGAAATCATGCCGATCGCAGCAGCTCGTCTTGAACTCTGGTTGGCCGCCACAACTGCTCCGGGTGCTGTCGATAGTCAGGTAGCGCTCGACGAGGTCCGGACCCGACTCGATGACGATCTCGATACACCGGGTGCAGTTGAAGTAATCGACCGAGCGGTAGAACGAGGCGAGGGCGTGGCATCAGCCGCGAAACTCCTCGGCGTCTTCCTCGTTGGCGAGCCTCAACGCTGATCTCGTAACCACTTCCGGGGTGCCAGAGCGCAACGGGTACGCTCGCCGTTATGTCTGACGAGATCACGATCACCCTTCCTGATGGTTCCGAGCGCTCTGTTCCCGCCGGTACAACCGTCGCTGGGCTCGCCTCGTCCATTGGTTCTCGCCTCGCGAAGGCGGCCGTTATCGGTGCAGTCAACGGGACCGAGCGAGATCTCGTGTGGCCGCTCGAGGCCGGCGACGCGGTTTCGATCATCACCGAGACCGACGAGCGTGGCCTGTTTACTATCCGTCACTCGACCGCCCACGTGCTGGCCCAAGCAGTTCTCGACCTGTTCCCGGGGGCCACGTTTGCGATTGGCCCGCCCATCGAGAATGGCTTCTATTACGACTTCGAACTTGCTGACGGCGGAACGTTCACGCCCGACGACCTCGGTCGTCTCGATACACGCATGCGCGAGATCATCGCCGAAAAGCAACCGTTCATCCGCGACGAAATTCCTGAAGACGCTGCGCTCGAACTCTTTAGTGGGCATAAGTACAAGTGCGAAATCATTCGTGGCGCGGCCGAGGACCCCACTTCGGCAACCGAATCAGGTCTTGTGCGAACGTACGAGAACCCACCCCGTTTCATTGATCTCTGTCGCGGACCTCACGTCCCCGACACTGGCCGTCTCGGCCACTTCAAACTCATGCGTGTTGCCGGTGCCTACTGGCGCGGTGACGAACGCAATCCGATGCTTCAGCGAATCTACGGAACCGCATGGGCATCGAAGAAAGATCTCGAGGCCTATCTCAAGCGTCTCGAAGAAGCCGCCGAACGCGATCATCGGAAACTTGCGACTGAACTCGATCTTCTGAGTTTCCCGTCGGAGTTGGGTGGCGGACTCGCGGTGTGGCACCCGAAGGGTGCGATCGTTCGGAAGCTGATGGAGGACTACAGCCGCGATCGTCACGAGAAGGGCGACTACCAGTTCGTTGTGACGCCGCACCTCGCGAACGCGAATTTGTTTGAGACATCAGGCCATCTGGATTTCTACAAAGACGGCATGTACCCGCCAATGGAAATGGACAATGGGTCTTATTACCCGAAGCCCATGAACTGCCCGATGCACTGCTTGATCTTCCGCAGTCGTCAGCGCAGCTATCGCGAACTTCCGCTCCGCCTGTTCGAACTGGGCACGGTGTATCGCTACGAGCGAGCCGGAACGCTCCACGGCCTCATGCGAATTCGTGGGTTCACACAAGACGACAGTCACATCTATTGCACCGAAGAAGAACTGCAAGACGAAATCGCTTCATTGCTCGATTTTGTGATGAGCGTTCTTCGTGCCTTCGGCTTCACCGAATTCACCGCCAACCTCAGTACGAAGGATCCTGACAAGCACGTTGGAAGTGACGAAATTTGGGAGAAGGCCACCGGGGCGTTGAAGAACGCACTCGAAAAGTACGGCTTGGAGTATTCGGTCAAAGAGGGCGACGCCGCGTTCTACGGTCCCAAGATCGACATCGACATCAAAGATGCAATCGGCCGCACCTGGCAGCTCAGCACGATCCAGTGCGATTTCAATCTTCCCGAGCGTTTCGATCTTGAGTACGTCTCCCAAGACGGTTCGCGCAAGCGTCCGATCATGTTGCACCGTGCGTTGTTCGGGTCCATCGAACGATTCTTCGGGGTACTCCTCGAGCATTACGCAGGAGCGTTCCCTGCTTGGCTCGCGCCCGTTCAGGTGCGCATCCTTCCTGTCCGTGACGATCACGATGCGCACGGTCGTTTGCTCGTTGCCAGCCTCCGAGCTCGTGGGTATCGAGCCGACATGGTCGAAGCCGACGAACCGCTTGGCGGTCGGATCCGTAAAGCGAAACTCGAAAAACTCCCGTATGTGCTGGTGATCGGAGACGACGATGTCGCTCACGCAACCGTTGGCGTGAATCCGCGCGGGGGAGAGGTCGAGCGCAATGTGGCCTTTGAATCGTTCGTCGAGCGTCTGGCCGCGGACGTTGCTGGTCACTCGTAACCCATGACTGACGTGCCGCACCTTGATCATCTCTGGGCGGGGTGGCGATTGTCGTATATCGCAGCGGTGACGCAGCCCGGTGACACTTCGCTCGATCCGGACGAGAACGGTTCGCTCTTCGAACGCGTGCTTTCACTTCCTGATGACGAGGGCATGATCGTGTATCGCGGTAGGACATGCTCGGTGCTTCTCAACGCGTACCCGTATACGAGCGGGCATTTACTCGTGGTGCCGAATCGCGCTGTCGCCGAGCTCGAAGGCCTGACCGACGAAGAACTTGAAGAAATGGCGCATCTTTCAAGAGATGCAGTGATTGCACTGAAGAGTGCCTATCGCTGTGACGGAGTCAACGTTGGGCTGAACCTCGGTCGTGCTGCCGGCGCCGGTGTTCCCGATCATCTCCATACTCATGTCCTTCCTCGCTGGGACGCCGACAGCAACTTCATGACCTCGATTGCTCTTGCTCGTGTTCTGCCCGAGCCGCTCGATGCAACGCTGCACAAGGTTCGAGCGGCCTGGCCAAACTGATCCAGCGCGACTGTCACCGTGAAGGCATTTTGGCCGCGGGTGTGCGACCGTGGCCCGCAGGCGGCTACGGTCGCATCCGATGTCTGACATGAACGACGCCACCGATTCCGCCTCGACAGCTCCGCTGAACGACGCTGATATTCGTGACGCACTTCCCGAAGATCTGAATGCGGCGGGCTATGTCGGCCCGTACCTCTTCCCCAACAACAATCGCCGTCGGGTTCCCGCGTATCTCTATTGGGCGATCTCTGCGATCTGCATTCTCATTTGGGTGCTTCGCCGCGGCAGCGATCCCGTCCTGATCAATCAAGGCGTTCTCATTGCCGCGATTGTGCTTGCGTTGTTCGGCCTCTACAGCTTTGTTGCGGGTTGGAATCTGAAAGTCGACGAAAGCGACGCACTCGTTGCTGCCACCAAGCAGGTTGGGTTCCCAGTCGGCCATGCTTCAGCGCAGATGGGTTGGCGCGGACTCCTCAGCCGACCAACATGGCGCATCCTGCTCTACAGCGCGGAAGATCCGCCCGAAAAGCGCGGGCTTGTGCTCGTCGATGGCGTCGACGGTTCGATCGTCGAATGGTTCGTCGAAGACAACCCCGAGGACTGGGCCGAATAAAACTTCGGGGCAGTTCTTGTTCAGCGGAGCGAAGCAATGATGCGCTCGACCTGAGCGAGCGCATCGACACCAACTTCAACGGCGTCGCGCAAAAGATCAAGCGCGCTGACCCTGGCATCGGCGACGACACCCGTGCGCGACCAGTCCTTGCCCTTGATCGACTCGGCCAAATCGGCAAGAGCCGTCACGCGTTCGGTGAACTGTTCCAACACCGCTTCGGTGGGTTCGTTCGTTGATAGCTCGATGGAACGGAGCCGCCGGTTGGTCACTGCCGGGTGAAGCGGGGCGTCATCGAGAATTGAGACATCGCTCAGACCCTTTTTGAGCACTGCGAGGGTGGCGGTCGCTCCGAGAATCGCCTCGATGGCTGAAACTCCGTCAGCGCCCAATTGGTGGGCTCGTCCCTCGGTGGCCTCGTCGACCACGCCAAGAGCGGCGTTGACCCGTCGCGGAAGGGTGCGCAGGGCGACCACGGCATCGCCGGGCATAAGGGTCGAGTAGTCAGTCATCACTGCAGATTAGGGGCGTGCCGGGGTCGGCCAATGGCCCACTGCTACCCTTTCTCCGTGCTTGACGGTCGTTGGCGAACCAATATCGAGAAGGGGTTGAAGCCGGTTGGAGCGAACCTGCTCAAACTGGGTTTCACCGCTGATCGCCTGACCGCCCTTGGCGTGGTCATGTCGGCGTGCGCTGCAGTTGCGATCGCAGCTGGCTTCTTACCGCTCGGGCTGCTCCTTCTGGTACTCACCGGTTTGCCCGATGCCCTCGATGGCGCCGTCGCGAAGGCAGCCGGCACCGATGGTCCTCGTGGTGCCTTCTTTGACTCTGTCGCCGACCGAGTGTCCGACACGATGTTGCTCGGTGGCGTGGCTTGGTATCTCGCCGATACCCACGGCGGGCTCATGCCCCTTCTGCCGATGGCCGTGCTCGGCGCTTCGCTCATCATCTCCTACGAACGGGCGAAGGCGGAAGCCCTCGGCTTTAACGCCAAGGGCGGCGTCATGGAGCGCGCTGAACGCGTCATCCTCCTTGGCCTAGGTCTTCTCTTTCCCGTCCTACTGATCCCCGTTCTTTGGGTCATGCTCGTTCTGACGATCGTGACCGCTGTGCAGCGCTTTGTGAAGGTGTGGCGCCAGGCATCGCAGGAACGTCCGGTCGTTGCACCAACACGCCGCGCGTCTCGTCGCCGTGCTGCCCGCGTAACTCGCGCCGGGTCGTCACAGTGGCGTCAGAACCTTCAGGCGCGTCGACGCCGTTAGGCGCTCATGGCGCTAGATCCGGTCACCGCGGCCTATCGCGCGGGTGCAGCGTTCACGCGGGCTGTTCCGCGTCCGGTCGCTGAGATCACCGCAAAAGGTTTAAGCCGTATCGCTGCTTCGGTGTCGAAAGAGCGCCGCATGCTTGTCGCGAGGCATCTCCATCGTGCCGATCCCACTCTTGAAGGTAAGGCGCTCGACCGCGCCGTCGACGCAACGTTTGACAGTTACGCGCGCTACTGGATCGACTCTTTTCGTCTTCCGCAGTTGACTCCGGAACAAGTTGACTTCGGCTTTGCTTTCGAAAACTTCGCTCATATTGCTGACGCACTGAAAGCGGGCAAGGGAGTGGTGGCGGTGATGCCGCACTTAGGCGGATGGGAATGGGCCGCATTCTGGATGACGAAGGTGATGAAGATTCCTGTCACCGCGGTGGTCGAGTCACTCGAACCTCCGGCCTTGTTTGAATTCTTCGTGGAGTTCCGTCGAGAAATCGGGCTGAACATCGTTCCGTTGGGGCCTGATGCGGGTAACGAGATTCTGAAGGCGTTGAATTCGAATCACGTCGTGTGCTTGCTTGCCGACCGCGACATCATCGGTGACGGCATTGAGCTTGAGTTCTTTGGCGAAATCACGACGATTCCCGCCGGCCCCGCAACCCTCGCATTGCGCACGGGTGCTGCACTCATTCCGTGTGCTGTCTATTTCGAAGGCCGAACTGGTCATCACGCTGTGGTTGAACCGCCTTTGGAAGTTGTTCGCGAAGGAAGACTTCGTGACGATGTTCGGCGAGTCACGATCGACTTGGCTGGTCGGCTCGAAGGTCTCATTCGTCACGCGCCGGAGCAGTGGCACCTGCAGCAACCGAACTGGCCGAGCGATTACACCGAACTTGAACGAATCGGTAAACCGCATCCACGACCCAAACGTGGTCCGTCGTCACTTGCTGCTCGCGGCGGTGACTGACATGCGTATCGGGATTGTTTGCCCCTACAGCCTCACCCTTCCAGGTGGCGTGCAAGGTCAGGTGTTGTCGTTAGCTCGGGCGCTTCGTGCTCGCGGGCACGACGTTCGAGTCCTTGGCCCCTGCGATGGGCCACCACCTGATTCCGGAGTCACTCCCCTGGGCGACAGTCTTCCGACTGCTGCCAACGGATCCGTCGCTCCAATTGCCCCCGACCCTTCGGCGCAATTGCGCACGATTCGAGCACTTCGCGACGAACGCTTCGATGTCGTGAATGTTCATGAACCGCTTGCGCCGGGAGTCAGCAATACGGCGCTTTTGTTTAAGTCGCAACCGATCGTTGGCACTTTTCATGCGGCGGGGGAGAGCGCTGCCTACCGATGGCTTCAGCCTGTTGTTCGGTGGTTGGCGCGCAAGATCGATGTTCGTTGTGCCGTGTCTGCCGACGCTCGTGACATGGCAATCGATGCGGTTGGCGGTTCTTACGAACTGCTCTTCAACGGTGTTGATCTTTCTCACTACGCCGGTCCGGCGATCGCGAAAGCGGAACCGCGCACGATCCTTTTCCTTGGTCGCCACGAACCGCGCAAGGGTCTCGCCGTACTGCTCGAAGCAATGGGTGAGCTTCCCGCGAACGTTCGTCTAGTGGTGGCTAGCGACGGACCTGAGACGGAAGAACTTCGCCGACGTGTCGCCGGAGACACGCGGATCGAATGGCTGGGTCGAATTTCGGAAGCGGAAAAGATCCAACGACTTCGCTCTGCGGAGGTTTTCTGCGCGCCTTCGCTTGGCGGGGAATCATTTGGTGTCGTACTACTCGAGGCTATGGCTGCGAAGACTGCTGTCATCGCCAGCAACCTCCCCGGATACGCCAATGTGGCGAGAGCTAATAAAGACGCAGTTCTCGTTCCGCCAGGTGATCCAGTGGTTCTCGCAGGGGCATTGCGACGAGTTCTCAACGAAGCACCTCTGCGTGAATCGCTTGTGGCCTCGGGCTCAGAGCGAGCAGAGGGATTCTCGATGGATCTCCTTGCTGAACGCTATGAGGAGATCTTCGAGCGTGTAGCGCTTCGCCGGTAGTATCGCTTTGTCCTCTTTCCCTATCGAAGGCTTCGTGTGACTTCCACTTTTGAGCAAGCGTCGCCTCGTTCCGCCAAATACGGACTTGCTGCTGCGCTGCCACTGGCTCTAACGGGTCTGATCATCACCGCAGTTCTTGCGGTAGTTGCGGGCGTAGTTGGCCTGATCGTCGGTCTTGTCATCACCGCAGTTGCCGTAGTCGTCCGGACGCGCACCTTTGCCGCCGGAATCGACGATGCGATCATTCATCAGCTCGGAGCGAGGCCTGCCGATGGTCCCGAAGCCGCTGGGTTCCGCAATCTCGCTGAGGGGC
>JBIIVE010000115.1:0-5244 GCA_044339605.1 Acidimicrobiales bacterium | reverse complement strand
GCGCCGCGGCGCAGTGCTTCGAACGCGTGACGACCAAAGCCGCAGCCCAGATCGAGCAAGCGGTCTCCGGCGCGTAGTCCTAAACGGTCGTAGTCGGCGGTCAGCACTGTTCAGGATCCTGGGCGCGTGATGCGCGAGCGTTGGAAACGTGGGGCTGCACCAGCGCCACCTGGTCGGCGGGCCTGAATATGCGGGGTCTCCGCGAGTAGTGCTCGGTAGTGCTCAACCGTGCCGGTCGCGGTGTGGCGCCATGTCCAGCGATCGATGACACGTTGACGGCCAGCGGCGCCGATGCGGTCGCGCAACGCAGGATCGTCGAGCGCAGTGCGCAGCATCGCCGCAAGGGCTTCGCTGTCGCCGGGGGGAACGACGAGTGCAGTTTCGTTGTGGTTTCCAACGACCTCAGGAAGCGCACCGCCGCTCGTGGCAACGAGCGGAACACCGCAACTCATGGCTTCAATGGCTGGAAGGGAGAAGCCTTCATACAGTGAAGGAACGACGGCGACCTGTGCTTCGGAGTAGAGCTCAATGATGCGCTCTTCGGGCACACCCGTGATGAAGGTGACTGCGTCTCGAAGTCCGAGTTCGTCGATGATACGAGCCGAAGGTCCGCCTTCTTTAAGGCGACCAATGACGACGAGTTCGATGTGACGTTCGGTGCGAAGTTTGGCGATTGCCTCGAGGAGGTAACGCAGGCCCTTCATCGTGACGTCGGCACTGGCAGTAGTGATGAGTCGGCCAGGAATGCGCTGAACGTTGGGGATGGGCTTAAACAATTCCTGATCAACGCCAACAGGGACAACGTGAAGTCGATCGAGTGGGACATTCTGATCGGCATGAATGTCTGCAAGAGAGTTCTGCGAAACCGTGATGACGCGGGGCATACGTGATGCGACACGTGTCTGCATCTTGGTGAAGCCGTACCAGCGACCCTTCGAGAATCGCTTCCACGCGGTCTCAGCATGTTCCATCTCAAGACGACGATCGACAGTGATGGGGTGGTGGATCGTGGCGAGAACTGGAAGTCCGTCACGTTCCATGCCGAGCAAGCCATAGCCAAGGCACTGATTGTCTTGAACAAGATCGAACTCATTGACGCGCGAGCGAAGGTGCTGCCAAGCGCGGAAACTGAAGGCAAGGGGCTCGGGGAATGACCCGGCCATGAAAGTGCCGACCTCGATGGCATCGCCAAGGTTCTTGATTTCGAACGGCAACGGCAGGCGCATCGGGTATGCGTCGTTATAAATGTCGAGGCTAGGAAGTTCTACGAGTGGCACCCGGGGATCGAGAATCGGGTAGGGCTGACCACCTAAGACCTCTACCTCGTGACCAAGGTCTACGAGCGCCTTTGTCAGGTGTCGGGTGTACACGCCTTGACCGCCGACATGGGGCTTTCCGCGATAGGTGAGGAAAGCAATGCGCAGGGGGAGCTCGCCGTCAGCGGCAAGATCGGTGCGCCCGGAGGATTCGGGGCGGGGAGACATGGGCCGACAAGTTTCGTCGGGAATCTTGACAAAGGTCAAGACAGGGCTAGATCGTTGTCCACAGGCCCTATCGGGGCGAGACGGACCGGGTGAGAGCAGTCACTCTGATCGTCGAGTTCTGAGTTTCGAACGCATGAATTCGAAATGATTGGTTGCGAACCACCACGAGAGTGCGAGCAGAATTCCCGACAACCAAATGACGGGCATTGGACCAATGACGGTCGCGATCGTGTCGCCCGATCGGAGCATGACGTCTTGTTGAAGCACTGCTTGTTCCGAAATCGACGTTCGCTTCAGAACGTCTCCTGAAGGGTTGACGATTGCGGAGAAACCAGTTGGAGCGGCTTGCAGAACCCATCGACCAGTTTCAATTGCGCGAAGTTGGCTTGAAGCAACTTGCTGCGTTTGCACCTGAGTCAGCCAGTAACTCGAACCGTTGGTGGGATTAAGAAGAATCTGCCCACCGTTCAACACTCCGTCGCGTCCTCGGTTTGTAAAGAAGATTTCCCAGGAAATAGCGATAGCAAGATCGCCGGCAGGCGTTCGGACGATCGCAGGTTCCGTACCTGCTCGTGCCTCACGAGCAGGAATGCCGGTGTTGGATCCGGCAACGCTTTCGATGAGCCAACGAAAGGGCACGTACTCGCCGAAGGGAACGCGCCGGACCTTGTCGTATCGCTCGCCGGTGCTGCCATCGGGGAGATAGACAATCGACGCGTTCGCGAAGCTTGACGAATCAAGAACCTCTGTAAATCCGGCAACAAGTGTGGTGTTGAGGTCTTTGGCGAGGGCAGAGAGCTCAGCGTTTTCCTTTGCAGTTGCCAATAGCGAGTCAACGGCAACAACGTTCTCGGGCCAAACGACAAGATCAACTGGAGCCGTAACAAGCGAAGTGGCTTCGATATGTCGGTCGAAAACATCGCGGGGATCAGTTTCGCTTGCGCGTGTTCCTTGTGGTCCGCCGCCCTGAACAACTGCGGCGTTGATGGTCCGAATGTCATGCCCCGTTGGTGCGACAATGGCGAGGAGCCAAAGTGCGACGACCCCGGCGAGTGCAGTGGCGGCAACGATGTGACGTCGCTCCCATGCTGCCGACAGCGCGACTCCGATCACGGCGACTGCGAACGTCACTCCGACGGCGCAGAGCACGCGGGCAATTTGGCCAAGTGGCGCGCTTGCCTGACCCATAGCGGTTGTTGCAAGTGGAACTCCACCGAAGGGGAAGGTGCATCGAGCGGCTTCGGCCAACGTGAACGCGGCGGGTAGGGCGAGCCACCGCACCCATGGGGACGAGCTACGTCCGGGCACTGCGAGACCGGCAACGCCGACGTAGAGACTGAAGACCACGATGGCGATGAGGTAACCGGGAGCGGTGAGATCAACCATCCACAACATCGACGGTGTGAACCATGCAGCAGCGAAGACGATGGAGCGGACGATGCGATCCCGTGGTTTCGCGTTGCGCAACAGCCGATCCCACATAGCGATGCCGAGAAATGCAAGCGGCCACCAGCCCCAGGGAGGAACCGAGGCGGCGAGGCAGAGTCCAGCGATGACAGCTCGGAGAAAGGCTCGCAGAGTGCGCGGATCAATCATTGCGCTAGGCGTGTTGCAGTTGTGTCCGACGGCCGATGCGAAGCGCGAGTTCTCGAACCGCAAGCACGACGAAGAAGATTGCGACTGCAGTGCCCGCCATCGTTGCGCCCGCCGCCGTGTCGAAGTGGTAGGTGATGATCAGTCCAATAAAGATTGATGACACGCCGACGAAGCAAGCGGTGGCCATCATTGCGGGAACGCGACGAACGAGAAGCGCGGCTGTCGCAGGTGGCGCAATGAGTAAGCCAAATACAAGGAGCGTTCCCACGGTACGGAACGACGCGACGATGGCGATGGCGATGAGCGTGAGCATTGCGATGTGAGCAAGACGCGGACGCATTCCGAGGGTGGCTGCTTTTTCTGGATTGAATGAAAGCGCCAAAAACAAACGGTGGAACGCAATGACGGCGACCAACGTGAATATGGCGGCCACGGACTGAAGCCAGATGTCAGAGTCCTTTACGCCCAACACAGAGCCGAAGAGGAACGAGGTGAGGTCTCCGGAAAACGAACGTGTTCGAGAAATGATGACAACACCGAGTGCGAGCATGCCAACGAAGAGCAGCCCAATACCCGTATCGGTGGAGAGCTTTGAGGCGCGGTTCACCAGATTGATGCCGATCACCATCACGATGGCTGACACGAACGCACCAATTGCAATGTCGATGCCGATGATGAACGCGACTGCGATCCCGGGAAGCACTCCGTGGGCAAGCGCATCGCCCATGAACGACATTCCCCGAATGACGACCCACGTGCCGATGAGCGAGCACGCGATTGCAGCAAGAGATCCTGCGAGCAACGCCCGCAGGATGAACTCATACTGAAAGGGTTCGGTCAGCCATTCCACAGTTCTCGGAGGCTAGAGCCTGCATTCGCTAGAAGCAGGATCTTCAGCGTCCGCTGAGTCCATTGGCGATAAGGCGAGCGGTTGTGACGATGAGACCGGGGTAGGTCGCTGTCGGACTTCCCGGCTCGCCAAGCGTGTCGGTGGAAAGCTCGACCACGCTGACTTGAGAGCCAACTTCGCGAGCCAGCGATTCGATCAGCTTCGAAGAAACGGTGCTTTCCGAGAAGATCGCTTTCACATTGTTGGCTTTGATGAGTGTGACAAGTTCGCTGAGGTCGGCAGCGCTGGGCTCGGCCAAGGTCGAACCTCCGGGAATGACTGTCCCGATGACCTCAAGGTTGAACCGTTGGGCGAAGTATTCGAGGGCGTCGTGATTCGTGATGAGTTTGCGCTGGTCGGCGGGAAGCTCGGCAAGGAGTGCGCGCGCTTCGGCTTCAGCGGCACGAGCAGCATCGGCGTAGGTTGCCGCTCGCTGCTGGAATGGTGCGGCATCGAGTCCGGTTGTGGTTGCGAGTTGGGTTGCGACAAGAGATGCCGCTGTAGCCATACGTTCCGGATCCAGCCATACATGGGGGTCTTCGGAGCCGTGGCCGTGTGCTTCTTCTTCGGCGGGAGCTTCGTCTTTGTGGCCGTGTCCGTCGTCCTCGGCGTGTGTTTCTTCTTTGTCCGCTGTACCGATGGAGAGTGGATCAAGCTCTTCTCCCACATCGAAAACGGGCACACCATCTTTTTGTGCTCCATCAAGCGCCGATTCGAGACGTTCTTCGAGCCCGAGCCCGTTTGCCACGATCAACGAGGCATCGCGCAATTGCGCGGCCTGTGCTGCCGAAGGTTCAAAATCATGGGGGTCAGCGCCCAGGGGAATGAGGACGTCAACGTCGACCTGATCGCCTCCGACCTGACGGACAAGGTCGCCAAGGATCGGCGTGGTCGCAATCACGAGCGGTCGGCTGGAGGCTGTGGTGACCGATGAGGCGTTGTCTTTCGAACCACCGCCACATGAGGCAAGAAGTCCCAACACCGAGAGGAGGGCCAGCGCTGCGAAGGTTGCGGAGCGCTTGCGAGATGTGGTCAAGGACTGTGTGTAGGTCATGGTGACTCCATAGTGGGAATGAGAAGCATTCTCATTATGGAGGAGTTCGGGAAGTTTCGCAACCCGGGTTTGTGCGACCTACCCGGATTCTTGAGTGTTACTGCCCTGGAAGCTTCAGCCGCGGTGGCAGGACGCGGTCGGCGATGACCGTATAGGGCTGGACCTCTGCCTCAATGGTGATGGCGCCGGCTCGCTCGAATTGCAGAGTGATTGGAATCTTC
>JBIIVE010000114.1:0-5251 GCA_044339605.1 Acidimicrobiales bacterium | reverse complement strand
TCTTCGACGCAGGTTGCGTCAGAGGATTGAAACGGGAATGCGCTTTTTGCCGACGCCTACTGGCTTCGAGTGATCAACGCTGACGGTCGGGCGAATCGCGCCACCGTTGGCTTCAAGCTCCGCGAGTGCCGTTTCGCCATGTCCGAACACGCATTCAGGATCGGGAGCGTCGAGGGGAAGACCGGTGAAGAACTTGGTCGCCATACAACCGCCACCGCATGCGTCGTAACTGCCGCATGATCCGCAGGCACCGGGGTTGGTGGGCTCGCGCAGTTCGGTGAACAGGTCGGAAGAACGCCACACCGCTGCAAAGCCGCCTTCACCGTGAATCGAGCCGGCCTTGAAGTTGTCGTGCAACACGAACGGGCATGCGTACACATCGCCAACTGGATCGATGAGACACACAACGCGACCAGCGCCGCACAGATTAAGACCAGGAAGCGGTTCGCCGAGTGCAGAAAGATGGAAGAACGAATCGCCAGTGAGCACCTGTGGGCGTGCGAGCAACCAGTTGTAGAGCTCGATTTGTTGCGCTTGGGTGGGGTGCAGTTCGTGCCACGTGTCGATGCCGCGACCAGAGGGACGGAAACGAGTGAGGCGGAGTTCGGCGCCGTATTCGTTGGCAAGCTCTTCATACGCGTCGACCTGCTCGACATTTTCGCGAGTCATGACAACTGATATTTTGAACTGACCGAAGTCGGCATCGCGCAAATGATTCATTGCGGTGCGAACTCGTTCGAAGGTACCTTCGCCGCGCACGGCATCGTTGGTAATCGCATCGACACCATCAAGCGAAATCTGAATGTCGACGTAATCCATCGACGCGAGACGTTTGGCGGTCTCGGCGGTGATGCGACCACCGTTGGTCGAGAACTTCACGCCAACGCCTTTTTCTACGCAGTATTCGACGATCTCGAAGAAGTCGGGGCGCAGCATTGGTTCGCCGCCACCGATGTTCACGTAGAACACCTGCATCTCGGCAAGCTGATCAACAACGGCCTTCATCTGTTCGGTCGACAACTCGTTGGGGTCACGACGGCCTGACGACGACAGACAATGCACGCAGGCGAGGTCGCACGCGTAGGTCCATTCCCAGGTGAGGCAGATGGGGGAGTTGAGTCCCTCGGCGAGTTGATCAGTGAGCGCGGTCATGTCGTGTCTTCCTACGCGGCGTTTTCAAGGACAAGAAAGTCGCCAGCGGCGAGTGAGGTGAGTGCTTTTTCAAACGACGGCCAACGCTTGGCGTCGAGACCAGCGGCATCGAACGCAGCGCGTGCCGAGGGCTGGTCATTCAGCGACTCAACCAGCGTCACCAGATCAGGCGAACGCAGGAAGGTGAGTCGGCGATTGCCGTAGTGATAGGCAAGCGCGCCGAAGGGCTCGGGCCGCAGCGCGACCCGCTCGTGGAGCCGCCAAGGGCGGTCGGCATCGAAGGCAACGGCGGTCATGAAGAGCGAATGCCCGAGGGCATTCAGACGGGTCTTAGTAGACGCCGCACATGCCGTCGATGGAGATCTCCTCGACGAGCATTTCTTCTTCGATGGCCTCGTCGGTGTCGACGACGTCGGTTTCGGTGATTTCGAGCGTCTGCTCCATGGTCCCCTCCGGGTCAAATGACTGTGGGTCAGCCTAACCGGGCTCGGGGGTACGGAACAGGTGGAGAGCTTCCTCCACACGACGCTCGGCAAGCGCCACGTACTCGGGGTCGAGTTCCATTCCGACGTAATGGCGGCCAGTGCGCATCGCGGCAATGGCGGTTTGGCCCGCGCCCATGAATGGGTCGAGCACCGTGTCGCCGACATAGGTGAAGAGTTCGATGCAGCGGCGGGGGAGCTCGGCTGGAAATGGCGCAGGGTGGCCAACGCGCTTCGCGGACTCTGGAGCGATCTTCCACGTATCGAGGGTCCAGGCCATGAAATCCTCGGGATCAATGGAGTTCTCGAACGGCAGACCGTTCTTCTCTCGCACCGAACGCTTCTGGGCTCGATCGAATCGACCCTTTGACGCAATCACGATTCGTTCGGTGAGATCACGCAGTACCGGGTTGGCCGCCGACGCATAGGAACCCCACGCGCAATTGCCACTGGCACCTTCGGCTTTGATCCACACGATCTCGCCGCGAAGCAGGAAGCCAAGATCGTTCTGCAGGATTGTTGTGACATCACTGGCCAGCGAGCGGAATGGTTTACGGCCGAGGTTGGCAACGTTCACTGCAATACGGCCGCCTGGTTCCAGGACTCGCCAGCATTCGGCGAACACATCGCGCAACATCACGAGGTAGTCGAGGTACGACGCGGGAACCGCGCCCTCGCCCATTTCGGTTTCGTAGGCCTTGCCCGCGAAGTAGGGGGGAGAGGTGACAACAAGCGCGATCGAGTTATCGGGAATTGCTGAAAGGTCTCGAGAGTCACCGCAAAGAATTTTGTCTTTGACCGGGCAGGGCACGACGGTGTCATCGGTGAGCAACGTTGGGGCCGGGAAGCGTTCATAGAACGACGTGGAGTCGTGGTTCTCGCGCTTGGACACTCCGAACTCGGAGGTCGCGGTGCCCTCTCGGGTGCGTCGCTCGGCCATGGGGCTTAAACCCTAATGAAATCAGCGCGCGACCGCCTTTCCGGGCCGAAACCGTTGAGGTCCTACGATGCGAAGGCCCGGACGATCGACGCCCGGAACCCTGCGAAAGGCTTCTCATGGCGTATCCCGAAGGCATTGGCGCGATTGATCTCATGATCGGCTTTCCGTTCCGCGACAAGAAGGCCGTCTATGAGTACTTGCAGGGCGGCATTAAGGACAAGGGCTCTGACGATCTGGCGATGCCCGCTGGCTACATGTTCAAAGACGTTCCCGAAGAAGCCGGTGACGAGGTTGATCCGATCGACTTCACCTTCACCGAAATGGACAAGTACGGCGTTTCTGCTGGTTTGTTTGGACTGACTGATACGAGCCGTGAAGCAAAGAAGCGTCACCCTGGTCGCGTCTTCTTCAGCCTTGAAGTTGATCCCAACGACATCACTGGTGCAGTTCGCAAGATTCGCGAAGCAAACGAAACCGATGGCCTCAGCGCGGTAACTACATTTCCCGCCGGCTGCATGCCGCAGGTTCCGGTGAGCGATCGTCGTTACTACCCGATCTACCAAACCTGCATCGATCTCGATATCCCGATCATTTCGAACGCGGGAATTCCCGGGCCGCGCTTTCCTGCCGAATGCCAGCACGTCATGCATTTCGATCAGGTGTGTTACGACTTCCCGGAACTGAAGATCGTGATGCGTCATGGCGCAGAGCCGTGGGAAGCACTTGCTGTGAAACTCATGCTCAAGTGGCCGGGTCTTTATTACATGCCGAGCGCATTCGCGCCGAAGCATTACCCGAAGGCGATTCTTGACTACGCCAACTCACGTGGTTCGGACAAGATCATGTACGCCGGTTACTTCCCCGCAGGCCTTACGCTCGAACGCATCTTCACCGAAATGAAAAACGTTCCACTGAAGGACTCGGTGTGGCCGAAGTTCCTTCGTGAGAACGCCATGAAACTGTTCAAGATGGACGGAGTGCCCTGATGCCAGTCGCCGTTGTTACCGGAGCAGGTCAAGGACTTGGTCGTGCCGATTGTCTTCGTTTAGCCGAGGACGGTTTCGATGTGATGTGTCTCGACCTCAACATCGAGGCCGCGCGCGAAACCGCCGACCTTTGTGGCGGGACTGCGTTTCAACTCGATGTCACTGATCGCGCTGCGGTGTTTACCGTTGCTGATCAGATCTCTGAATGCTTTGCGCTCGTGAACAACGCAGGTATTTGGAACTTTCCATCAATCCTTGATGTCACCGAACAGCAAATGCAGTCGGTCATCGAGGTGAACGTGAAGGGCATCGTTTGGTGCTGCCAAGCGTTTGTTCCGAAAATGCGCGCTGGTGGCGGCGGAAGCATCGTGAACATGTCCTCGGGTGCAGCGTGGACGAATTCGCCGGAGATTGGCATTTACCCTGCAACAAAGGCGGCTGTGGAGTCGCTGACGAAAACGCTGGCGCTTGAACTGGGCGTCGACGGCATTCGTTCGAACGCAATCGGACCAGGACTCATTGTGAGTGATGGCACTGCGGGGAACTTCGAAGGCGCACGGGCAAACGAACGAGCCCAAGGCGTTCCGATGAAACGCGTTGGTGCGCCTGCGGACATTGCCGATGTCGTGTCATTCCTTTGCAGCAACGATTCTCGTTATGTGAGCGGTCAGGTCATTTACGTCGACGGTGCTATTACCGCTGGCGCAATGAAGCGCTAATGGTCGACGACGCGCTCGGGCAGTTGCTTGATCGACGCGTCCAACGAGAGCTTTCGGCACCAGTTGAACGCGGCACCATCGAGGCGTGGCGCGCGGTCTTTGGCAACGAGTGGCCTGAGTGTGTTGGTGATGTCGCGCCATCGGTGATGTTCACGACCTTTGTGCGTCCGCCCCTTCCCCCCGCTCCTGGTGAAACTGCTCCGCCGAGAACCGCACAGGAACCGGTGTCGTTTGCGTGGACAGAAGCGTTCAACGTCACCGCAGAGTCGATCAGGCGCGAGGCAGCCGCGAATCATGTGTGGGCGGGGGCGCATCACCACACCGAAGCTGCTCAGAAGGCTGGGCTTGCCGACATCATTCTCGATACGTCCTCACAGGTGGCCCGCTTGGCGGGCGCAGCACAACGCCGTCGACCGACCGAGCGAATCACGGGCATCAATCTCGCGATGAAGCGCCCGATTCTGCCGGGAGCAACAGTGACGCTGGGCGGAGTTGAGACCGATCGCTCGACGATTGTTTCGGCCGTTGTCGACGGCCGCGAGACGAGTCGAGTAACCGTGACCTTCGGCGGGTGACGTAGCGTTTGGTCATGACGCCCCAACCCTTCACGATCGCCATTCCCGACGAGGTCATCGAGGATCTCAACCGTCGTCTCGACAACGCGCGCTGGCCCGATCAGGCCCCCGGCGAACCATGGTCGCTAGGTATTCCCGTGACCGAAGTGAAGGCCGCAGTCGACTACTGGCGCAACCAGTACGACTGGCGTGCCCGTGAGGCACGCATGAATGCGTGGCCCAACTTCATGACCACTGCCGCCGGCGAACAGCTCCATTTCATTCACGCCCGTTCAAAGCACGAAGATGCCACCCCGATGGTGTTGACCCATGGTTGGCCAGGTTCGTTCGTGGAATTTCTCGATGTCATCGGCCCGTTGACTGATCCCGAGGCCCATGGAGGTTCTGCGTCCGACGC
>JBIIVE010000037.1:0-18942 GCA_044339605.1 Acidimicrobiales bacterium | reverse complement strand
CTGTTGACTCTCATCGATGATCCCACCGATGTGCGTTCGTTTACCGCGACCGATGCCGATGGCGAAGGCCTTGCTGCTCGACGCAATGTGCTGATACAGAACGGCGTGCTGCAGCAGTTCGTGCACAACGCCTATTCAGCTCGTCGGGCCGGCACAGTGAGCACTGGAAACGCAGTTCGCGGATTCAAGAGCACTCCCTCAGTTGGTTGTTTGTCAGTGTCGCTTGTTCCCGGAACTTCTGATCCGGCGACGCTTATCTCGGGCATCGACGACGGCGTTCTCGTGCAAGAAGTTTCCGGGCTCCACTCAGGAGTAAATCCAGTAAGCGGCGACTTCTCAACTGGCGCCGAGGGCCTGCGTATCCGGAATGGCGAACTTGCCGAGCCGGTGCGTGAATTCACGATTGCGTCGACACTGCAGAAGATGCTTCGCGATGTTCAAGCAGTTGGCAACGATCTCGAATTCCTTCCAATGAATGCGTCTGGCGTTTCTCTCGTCGTCGCCGATCTCACTGTTTCAGGCTCGTGACCTTCGATCCGCCCGATCAGGAATCTGCTGAACTCCTTGCGCTGGCCCAATCGGTAGCGAACAACGCGCGAGCCGGAGAGCAGCTCGAAGCTTTCGTGGCTCGATCCTCATACACGACCGTGCGCGCGCACGGTGGCGAAGTTGAATCGTTTACGTCAGCAGTGAGCGCCGGTATTGGTGTGCGCGTTGTAAGCGATCATCGTCAAGGGTTTGCGTGGGCCGGAACGCTTGAGCCCGATGCAATCGCCGATGCGTTGGCCGATGCCCGTGACAATGCAACGTTCGCTGAACCTGATGAGTGGGTAGGCCTTGCCGAGCCTGACGGGATTGCCCCTGTTCCTTTCGACGCTTTTGATCCATCGGTAGCGACCATGGAGGCTTCGCGGAAAATCGACCTCGCACTAGAGCTCGAACGAATGGTTCGTGCTGGCGACCCGAGAATCACCGGTGTTCGTGTCGCAACATTCTCTGACTCCTCGTCGCGTTTTGCTGTAGCGACAAGTACGGGTATCGCCGGCGCCGGACGCGGTGCATGGTGCTCGATGAGTGCACTCGCCCTAGCGGAAGATGGTGACGAGACCTATACCGGTGGCGGCTCAACGGTCGGGTTTCGGCCCGATGATCTTGATCTCGCTGAAGCCGCCGACGATGCGGTGTTGCGAGCCACGCGGCTCTTTGGCGCAAAGCCGGTTCCGTCGCAGCGAGTCACGATCATCCTTGAGCCAAGGATGGCAGCAACGATCGCTGGTCTCCTTGGCTCCACGCTCACTGGCGAACGCGTGTTGAAGGGGCGCTCGCCATTCGGAGATCGAGTGGGCGAGACCATCGCCTCGCCCATGCTCACCCTTGTGGACGATCCCACTGATCATCGTTCCTACGCGGCCGACATGTTCGACGGTGAAGGTTTGGCCTGTCGTCGAAACCAACTTGTGGTCGACGGCGTGTTGCAGGGTTTTCTCTACGACAGTGCTTCAGGTCGACGCGCTGGACAGCCCAGTACGGGCTCAGCCGTACGGGGCGTTTCCTCGACACCGTCGGTTGGGTGCCAAGCCCTAGCGGTTGCGCCGGGTGCAGGTTCGTTCGAGTCGTTGCTAGCCGACATCGATACTGGTGTGTATCTGCAGTCGATGACGGGACTCCACTCCGGTGTGAATCTTGTGAGCGGCGATATTTCCGTTGGGATCGAAGGGCTCATGATTCGCAACGGTCAACTGGCTGAACCGGTTCGCGAGGTAACGATTGCCTCGACCTTGCAGCGAATGCTTCTTGACATCGTTGCGATTGGCGATGACATCGAATGGCTTCCTGGTGGCACTGGTTGCCCAACGATTGTGATCGCTGACCTTTCGCTTGGTGGCTCCTGAGCGATTGTTCTAAATCGTTCCAGCGATGAGCAATCCGATGCTGGCCGCAGCAACAACGAGGCGTTCCCAACCAAAGATGGCAAGGCTGCGGGTCTGTAGCCAAGCGACCATCCACTTCACCGCGAGTGCGGCGAAGATGAACGCGAAGATCAAACCAACAAGTGGGTTGAACCATCCGTACGCATCAATGACCGTTGATCCGTTCGTGGCTGTTTCGTAGAGCGTCGCTGCGCCCAAAGTCATAAGGCCAAGAAGAAAACTGAACTCGACTGCTGCGGCGAGCGTCATCCCAACCGCGAGGGCAGCGAGAATTGTGACGAGGCTGCGACTGGTGCCTGGCCACATGGCGAGAACCTGCGCGCAGCCGATGATGAGCGCCTGTTTGGGTTGAATTCTCGTAATCAGAATTCCTGGTCGATCGGCTTTGATCTTCGGAGCGAGGTAAATCAGAAGGACGCCACCGACGATCCACGCGCCAATGATGGGACCAACGTTGAGTAAAGCACTCTTGATGGGCTTTTCGATGGCCACGCCAATGACGACGGCAGGAACGAACGCAATGACAAGAGCAACGAGCAGATTGCGGCCATCGGTGTCGCGTCCAAAGAGCCCGCGGACGAGTGATTCGATGCGTTTACGGTACAGAACGAGCACGGCGAGGATTGCGCCGAATTGAATTGCGATTGCGTAACTATCTGCCGCGTCTTTGGTCGCATCGGTATCACCGATTCCGAGAATTCGCTGTGTCACGACAAGGTGTCCGGTGGAACTGATCGGCAGGTACTCGGTAATTCCTTCGACTGCCCCTAGCACTATGGCTTTCCATGTGCTCATCTGATTCTTTGCTGCAGCCTGTTCTTCAGTGGTCAATTCTGTTGATGCTGCAAGCTCGGTTGAAGATGCATTTGCTCGCGTCGCGCCGGTGAATGTGTAGACGATGCCCGTGGCGAGAAGAATGACGAGCAAAAGTGCAATGACGCGACCGCCGCGAACCTTTGCGTGAGAAGGCGGGGAATCGAACATGCTGCGACGCTACCGGTCTCACTAGTGGGGTGGGGTGAAGGGTTAGTCGACGAGGGCGATTATCACGCTTGCCGACAGGAGCGCTTTGGCGACCGCTGACGCCTCAGCGGTGACGACGCCAACGGTGATGGCTTCTTCGGAGACGGCAATGACGACGGCGCGGTCGGCAATTCGTGATGCAGGACCTGAAGTACGAGCGGAGGTCGCGATGGCCTCAGACGGGGCGTAGAGGGCGACGTGGTCGCCGATCCGTGTAGGGGGAGTGTTGGCATCCGAAGGGATGGCGAAAGCTAAGGAGTTCTCATCAAGTTGCGACACAGCCCCAGTTGCGCTGCCGCCAGAGAGCCGGCGTTCAAGAACGACTTCATCACGCGCGATTGATCGTGTCACCGATCTCCCGATCGGTGATTCGGCGACGTCGTTGGGAACTACGGCAATGGGACGATCGACGAAGGTGATGTCTGCAGTCGTGATGACGCGCCCAGGTTCAAGGTCGGAGGTGGCGACGGGAACGGTTCGACGGTGACCCCATGCGGATGCGGCAGCGTCGGCAGAGTTCACGGTTGAGACTGTCCAGGCCAAAGAGCAGAGAGCGACTGCCGCGGTTATCGACCATCGAACTCGAGTGGTGGAAAGCCAGCGTCGGAACGCACGCGGACGCGAGATTTGGACCTGTGAATGGGGCACAGCGACTCCACGGACGGCGGGTCAGTGGGGGAATGTGGCGACGCTAGGGAGTCTGGCGACCTCGTGGGAGGTCCGTGCGGCCTTTGTCAGGGAGTGCTGGGAGTCGACGAGGACGAACCCGAGTCTGAACTCGTGCTCGAAGGAGTCGTGCTTGAAGACGTTGTGCTCGAAGACGTCGAGGAGTCAGAACTGGTTGTCGATGCGGAATCAGATGACGCTGAGGTCGTCGAGGAACTGGAGGAACCACGAGCGTCGTTCTTATAGAATCCGCTGCCCTTGAAGGCGATGCCTACGGATCCGAACTTCTTCTTCAGCGCACCGCCGCATGACGGGCACTCGGTCAGTGCGTCGTCGGTGAATGCCTGCTGTGCCTCAAATTCATGGCTGCAGTCTTTGCATCGGTAGTCATAGGTGGGCATTGAGGGTCTCCGGCGGGGCCGAGGCAGAAGGGGGACAAGGTCAGCGGCTCGCACTCGCCCTGAGGGACTGCCAGCATAGCGAGCGAGGAGTTCAGGCCTGCAGACGGAGAAATGGGTAGCGCGAGGGTAAGGGCCGCGTGGCTCCTACGATGTCGCCCACGTCCCCGCAGGTCCCGCTCGGACAAGGAGTCACGATGTCTCGAGTTACCAAAGCTGTCATTCCCGCCGCTGGCCTTGGAACCCGTTTTCTTCCGGCAACAAAGGCGCAGCCGAAGGAAATGCTGCCCGTTGTCGATAAGCCCGCCATCCAGTACGTGGTCGAAGAAGCGGTCCGTGCGGGTATCGACGACATCCTCATCATCTCGGGCCGTGGCAAGCGGTCACTTGAAGATCATTTCGATCGCAATGTTGAACTTGAATCTTTCTTGGCAGAGCGAGGAAAAGATGAAGAGCTCGCCGAGGTGCGCAGCATCGCTGAACTGGCCGAAATTCATTTCGTCCGACAAGGCGAGCCCTTGGGTCTTGGTCACGCGGTCTCGATTGCTCGCAAGCATGTTGGCGACAACCCGTTCGTCGTCATGCTTGGCGACGACATCATGGACGAACGTTCCACGGTGCTCACCGACATGATCGGAGTTTATGAAGAACGCGAATGCGCCGTCGTGGCCGTTCAAGAGGTTGCGTCTTCTGAGATTTCGAGTTACGGGTCAATCGATCCTGAGGTGTTCTCTGAAAACCTCGTGCGCTTGCGCGGGATCGTAGAAAAGCCGACCGCTGAAGATGCGCCATCGAACCTCGCAGTGATGGGTCGTTACGTTTTCACTCCAGAGATTTTCGATGTCCTCGATCATGTCAAGCCTGGTGTTGGCGGAGAAATTCAATTGACTGATGCGATTGCACTACTTCTTGCCGACCACGACGTCTACGGCTGGGTCTTCAGCCACGGTCGTTTCGATATTGGTAACAAGCAGGATTACCTGCGGGCCACAGTGGAACTCGCGATCGAACGAGAAGATTTGGGCCCTGAATTTCGCGCCTTCCTCATCGACCTCGTCGATACACGACTTCGGTGATCGAACTCAGTGAAGCTCGTGAGTACGTCCTCTCTGGATGTCTTCCGAATGATCACGTTGTTGTCGCGCTGAACGACGCTCTGGGTTGCATTACTGCGGAAGCCGTTGTTGCGGCTGAACAAGTTCCACCATTCGCAAATACTGCCGTTGACGGATACGCCGTCATCGCTATCGATACTGCGACCGTTCCGGTCACTCTTCGCGTGACGGGAACCGTTCGCGCTGGCATGTCGGGCACGGATTCGCCAGTTGAATCTGGCTGCGCAGTTCGAATAATGACTGGCGCTCCCGTTCCGCCCGGGGCTAACGCAATTGTGATGGTTGAAGACACCGAAGGTTCTCCCGAGGGCGACACCGTCGTCGTGACCGCAACGGCAACTATCGACCAACACATTCGTCCTGCCGGTGACGATGTGAATCCCGGCGATCCCGTGATCGCTATCGGGACGGAGCTGACTGCTGCGCACCTCGGTGTCCTGGCAACAATCGGTGTCACGCGTATCGCGGTAGTGCGTCGGCCAGTCGTCGGAGTGATCTCGACTGGCGATGAACTCATCGACGACGGTTCGCCCTTGGCTCCGGGGCAGATCCGTGATTCAAATCGATTGACGCTGCGCAAGCTTCTTGAATCTCATGGCTTTGACACTGTTGATCTTGGGCTCGCCAGAGACAACGAGCAGATCATCGAAACCGCAATGCGTGCCGGCGCCGAATCCTGCGATGCAATCGTGACCACTGGCGGCGTGAGCATGGGCGACTTCGATTATGTCAAGGTCGTCCTCGATCGGATTGGCGATATGCGTTGGATGCAGATCGCGATCAGACCGGCGAAGCCACTCGCATTTGGCACCTTGGCTCGCTCAGATGGAACAGCGGTGCCCGTGTTTGGTCTGCCGGGAAACCCTGTTTCATCGATGGTGAGCTACGAGCTCTTTTGTCGGCCGGGATTGCGAAAAATGTCGGGCTTCGGCGAGAACAATCTCGATGTAGGGATTATCAATGGGGTGCTCACCGAACCGCTCAGGCGCCGCGCCGACGGGAAAACTCATTTCGCCCGAGTCGTGTGTGAGTGGGATGACAAGAACTCCAGGTACACGGTGCGCTCGGCGGGCGCTCAGGGCTCACACCACATGGCGGCGATGGCTGCAGCCAACGCGCTGGCCGAGCTTCCCGATGGCGACACGCTCGAAACTGGCTCCACCGTGCGCGTCCGCATGCTTCGCCCGTAACCTCTCGCTATGGCTGCCGAACCAACATCTCTCGTCGACGGGTTCGGCCGCGTCCATCGTGATCTTCGTATCTCGGTGACCGATCGTTGCAATTTCCGCTGCACCTACTGCATGCCCGCCGAAGGCCTCGACTGGATGGCTCGCGAAGATCTCCTCACCTACGAGGAACTCACTCGGGTGGCTCGAGTTTGTGTGGAGCGTTTCGGGTTCAACGGAATTCGTCTGACGGGTGGAGAACCGACCGTTCGAGCGAACCTCCCGGTATTGATCGAACAACTGTCATCGCTTGGAGTCGATCTATCGCTCACGACGAATGGCACAACGCTCACCAATCTGGCGCCGGCGCTGGCGTCGGCCGGGCTTGAGCGCATCAACATTTCGCTCGATTCGTTGAAGCGAGAACGTTTTGAACAAATCACGCGTCGAGATGAACTCGACAAAGTTCTTGAAGGCATCGATGCTGCGGTTGGTGCTGGCTTAGCGCCAGTGAAGATCAACTGCGTCGTGATGCGTGGTGTGAACGACGACGAAATTGTCGACTTTGCGCGATTTGGCCGCGAACGCGGTGTCACTGTTCGCTTCATTGAATTCATGCCACTCGATGCGCAAGGGGAGTGGACGAACGAGCAGGTCGTCACCAAAGCCGAGATCGTTGCGGCAATCGGCGATGTCTTCCCATTGGAACCAGTCGCTGAGCGCGAAAGCGATCCGGCGGCGCGCTGGCGTTATGTCGACGGTAGCGGCGAGTTTGGCGTCATTCCCAGCGTGACCGAAGCGTTCTGCGAATCCTGCGACCGTGTTCGTCTCACTGCCGACGGCATGCTTCGGCATTGTCTGTTCGCAACCCGGGAACTCGACCTCCGCACGCTGCTTCGCAACGAAGCGACCGATGACGACCTCGCTGCAGCAATCACTGCCGAGGTCGGCGCGAAGTGGGCTGGTCATCAGATCAACCAGGTGCACTTCATCCGACCGGCCCGTTCGATGAGCCAAATCGGCGGGTAGCTGCGGAATTCTGATCAGTTACTTGCGAGCCGATGGCGCAAAACGAATGTCGAGAGAGCGCAGGTAGGTCTGCAAACCGGCATCTTGAATGGGAATGATCCATGCCGGTTCGCCCGAATCGTTGTAGTGCGCATGCCAGAGTCCAGGTGGCGTCACGAATGCCGAATGGGGTTCCCAGTCGACGCGAATCGGGTCGATGATTTCCCCGTCTTCATCAACAGAGCGGCCGACGAGTGTGTAGCAACCCGGTTTGCAGTCGCCGACAAGGTCGAGGGCGACAGATTGATGTCGGTGGGGGCGTTGCACCGCACCCACTGGAAGTAGTCCATACATCGCCCACAACACGTGCGTGACGGTTTGTGTCATGTCGTTGGGTGTCGTGTTGAGAAGAATCGACAAACGATTCCGGTCGGTTGCATGCGGTGAGGTTTCGACATCGGCAAGTTCAGCCTGAACGCGTTCAGCGGGAAAGCGCGTTGGTTCGAATTTGGCGTGCGTCGGAGCAACACCGAGATGACGAAGTAATGGTTCGTCGGTGACCCAGTACATGGTGGTGTCGGTTGTCGCTCGGTGGACGGTGGTCGAATTGGCAGGGAGGACAAAGAAGTCGCCTGCACTCCATTCGAGTTCGCGACCGTTCACGATCGAGACGCCGCTTCCCGAAATCACGTAGTAGAGCTCTGACGTTGCAACTGGAGCGGTGTCGACCGAAGCGCCGGGAGCAATGCGAATGAATGAGACGAGCAACGCGGGCGATGTCGCGGGACCTTCGGTGATCGACAGTTGTTCGGAAAGGTCGAACGGAATGATGTCGGTTGTGACTGCTTGGTGTCGGGCGGCGGGGAAGCGTTCCATCGCGACTGGTGGGATGCGTCCTGAACCGACAGGGTTCGCCGCACGGGAGTATTCGAAGTAGTTGGATTGGCCGGACCAATCGTCGTCATCGAGACCCTCGGCTGATCCACCCATCACCAATGTCGGTTCCATCCCTTCAGTCTGCCTTCTCGCCCGGGATCACACGAGGGGAGGGGCGTAGGATCAGGCCATGTCTGACCGTGGTCTCACTCATCTCGATCCTCAGGGCCGTGCCCGGATGGTCGATGTCACGCCCAAAGACGTCACCCACCGCCGAGCGATCGCTCGTGGTCGGGTCCATATGACACCCGAAACAGCAGCTCTTGTCGCCCAGGGGGCAATCAGCAAAGGCGACGTTTTGTCGGTGGCTCGCGTTGCTGGCATCCAGGCGGCCAAGCGCGCCTCAGATCTCATTCCGCTTTGCCATCCGCTGATGATTGGCGGTGTCTATGTGAACTTCCGCATTGAGGATGACTTCATCGAGATCGAAGCGCAGGTCGAAACTGTTGATCGCACCGGAGTAGAGATGGAAGCACTCACAGCGTGTTCAGTTGCGGCGCTGACCATCTATGACATGTGTAAATCCTCCGATCGTTCGATGGTGATCGGAGACATCGCGCTTTGGGAAAAGACCGGTGGGCGTTCCGGTGTGTATCAACGTGATCCAGATGCGTCTTTAGGAGACGACGTTCTTGAAGGCTCGTACACAGGAACCAAAGAGAATGACGAAAATCACTCGATGTGACCGATTTGTTGAATCGGCGTTATGTCATACAGGGTAAGGAAAATCAGAGTTATTGCTCGCAGCTCGCTGGAGCCTGATTGGCGGCCTGTAGTAGAACCGTAATGTTCTCAATCACCCGATAGACGCCTACCGGCAATCGTTTCGCAACGTGAAACCTGCCGAAAGTCTCATCCCGATTTCTGCGAGGAAGGTCACGTCATGACGGTTCTGGTGCTCTTCGTGCTCGCAGTTGTTTGGGCGGTGTATCTGGTTTCGTGGATTCGTTCCCGTACCGAGCACAGTCGTGTGAACTCAATTAGTTCGTTCTCGAATCACCTTTCGATCCTCGAGCGTGCCGCACCTGGTTCGACATCTCCTGTCGCTCCTGTTGCACCCGGAACGACAACGCTTCGGGGCAGCGAGTACTTCGCCCCGCACCGCCCGAAGCTCTCTCCGCAGAAGAAGCGCCGTCGCGACATCCTCTTCGGCTTGGCCGGAGCCACCGGTGTCACCCTTCTCGGTGCATTCGCTTTCGGCGGCCTCATGATCGTGTTGTTCCTCCTCAGCCTTGGTGCCTTTGGTGGCTATGTGGTGTTGCTCGCCAATGCCCAGAAGCAGAAGCTCGAGCGACAAGCCAAGGTCCGGTACATGCAAGACAATGGCGGGGTGATGCCCGGACAAGCCGGTGCTGCCCCGGGCGCATTCGATAACAACGGGGAAGCCCTTCCTCGGATGTTCGTCGTCGGCGGCAACTGACCCTTCCGGATCGTCGATTCCGTGGCGGTTCGTACTGTCCGGTAGATTGACGACCCCTGCGGGGGTGTAGCTCAGTTGGCTAGAGCGCTACGTTCGCAACGTAGAGGTCGGGAGTTCGATTCTCCTCACCTCCACCGCATTGGCCCGGTCCTCGTGACCGGGCCTTTCTTTTTTCGGCTTGGACTCTGAATCTGCCTACGTCTGATTGGGGCTGGGGGATTAGCCTCTTTGTTATGCCAACGTATCGATCACGCACCACAACCCACGGCCGAAACATGGCCGGAGCTCGAGCCCTCTGGCGCGCCACGGGCATGACCGACGGTGATTTCGACAAGCCGATCATTGCGATCGCTAATTCATTCACTCAGTTCGTGCCCGGTCACGTGCATCTGAAGGACATGGGTCAGCTTGTGGCGCGAGAAATCGAAGCCTCAGGTGGCGTCGCAAAGGAATTCAACACCATTGCTGTCGACGACGGCATCGCAATGGGTCATGGCGGCATGCTCTACAGCCTTCCGAGCCGTGACCTCATCGCCGATTCAGTCGAATACATGGTGAACGCACATTGCGCCGATGCACTCGTGTGTATTTCTAACTGCGACAAAATCACGCCAGGCATGCTCATGGCGGCACTTCGCTTGAATATTCCGGTGGTCTTCGTTTCGGGTGGTCCGATGGAAGCGGGCAAGACGCGTCTTGCCGGTGCTGAAGTCAAGGTTGATCTCATTTCCGCCATGCAATCGGCCGGCGACAAAAACATGAGCGATGAAGATGTCAATCGCGTTGAACGCTCAGCGTGTCCCACCTGTGGTTCGTGCTCAGGCATGTTCACCGCTAATTCGATGAATTGCCTTACTGAGGCACTCGGACTTTCGCTTCCGGGTAACGGCACCATGTTGGCAACCCATGCCGACCGTGAGGGGCTCTTCCTTCAAGCAGGTCGAACGATCGTTGATCTCGCAAAGCGTTACTACGAGAAGGACGACGAGACCGTCCTTCCCAGGGTTATTGCTAACAAGACAGCATTCGAGAACGCCATGGCGCTCGACGTCGCGATGGGTGGCAGTACCAACACTGTGCTGCACATCCTCGCTGCCGCCCACGAAGGCGAAATCGATTTCACGATGGCGGACGTCGACGCGCTCAGTCGTCGGCTGCCGAATATTTGCAAGGTTGCACCTTCTACCGAGAAGTACCACGTCGAAGACGTTCACCGTGCGGGTGGTGTGCCCGCAATTCTGGGCGAACTTGAGCGCGCCGGTCTTATCGACGCAACGGCACCGACCGTGCACAGTTCTTCGCTGAAGGCGTCACTCGATCAGTGGGACATCATGCGCGATACGTGCACGGCCGAGGCTCGCCATTTCTGGAGCGCTGGTCCGGCGGGTATTCCCACGCAGGTTGCGTTCAGCCAAGATACGCGTTGGCCATCTCTTGATGACGACCGCGAGAACGGTTGCATTCGTTCGGTTGAACATGCGTACTCAACCGAAGGTGGCCTCGCAATTCTCTTTGGAAACATCGCCGAGGACGGTTGCATCGTGAAGACCGCTGGCGTCGATGAATCGATTTTCAAGTTCTCAGGTACGGCGCGCGTGTACGAAAGTCAGGACGCTGCTGTCGAGGGCATCTTGGGCGAAGAAGTTGTCGCTGGCGATGTCGTTGTCGTCCGCTACGAAGGCCCCAAGGGCGGACCGGGTATGCAAGAAATGCTCTATCCGACGACGTATATCAAAAGTCGCGGATTGGGCGAAGAGTGCGCGCTCCTAACCGATGGCCGTTTCTCTGGCGGAACCGCAGGGCTTTCCATTGGGCACGTGTCGCCAGAAGCTGCTGAAGGTGGACTCATTGCGTTGGTTCAAACCGGAGACACCATCACGATCGATATTCCGGCGCGTTCAATAATGCTCGAAGTCTCCGATGAAGAGCTCGCGAAGCGACGAGTGCTCGAGGAAGCACGCGGAGTCGACGCGTGGACCGCAACCGACCGAGACCGTGTCGTCTCGCAGGCATTGCTGGCCTACGCCGCACTTACGACGTCAGCCGCACGCGGCGCCGTTCGTGACCTGTCTCAACTCCGCCGCAACTGATTCGGTGCGATTCACGCAATGGTGAATTGTTGAACGAGGCGTGACCGATACAACTTCCCGGCATCGCTTCGGGGCAGTTCGTTGACGATGAAAACCTGCCTTGGCGTGAGCTGTGACCCGACGGCCTCTCGGCAATAGTCGATCGTTGACGTGACCATAGCGTCGGGGTCGGCGCCATCGGAGATCACGATTGCTGCGGCGACAATTTCGCCGAGGTCATCATCGGGAAGGCCGAAGGCGGCGCCATCGATGACGCCAGGAGCCGCAGCGAGTGCCTCGTCGATTCGGGCCGGATAGATGTTCACGCCGCCGCTATTGATGCACTCAGCGGTTCGGCCTGAAAGGTAGAGGTAGCTGTCGGCATCGATATGGCCTCGATCGCCGACGGTGTACCAATCGCCGCTTTCGTCGTAGGTCGTCGCAGTCTTTTCGGGGTCGCCGTGATAGCGAAACTTCGAAGCACTAAAGAACCACACGGTTCCGACTTCGTCAGCGTCGGCGGTCGAGCGATCGTCGCGCCGAATGCGAATGCGTTCGGGGTCGACGCGTCCCACGCTGCCCGGGTGCGCCAGCCACTCCTGCGGGGTGATCCAGGTTCCTGGACCTTCGCTGGCGGCATAGATCTCGTGGATCACTGGCCCAAACCACTCGAACATCGATTGTTTCGTGGCGACGGTGCAAGGGCCAGCACCGTGCAGAACAAAGCGAAGCGTCGAGACATCGAATGAGTTGCGATCTGGAACCGCCAGCATGCGATTAAACATGGTGGGAACAAAAAAGGCGTGTGTGATCGAATGGTCGGTGATGAGTTGAAGGGCTTGACGTGGTTCGAATCGGTCCATGAGCACAACGGTGACGCCAGCACCCAGAGGCCACTCCAAACACAATCGGCTCGGGCCAGAGTGGTAGAGCGGGGCAGTGCAAAGCATTGAGTCGCCGTTGTCGCCGTCCATTCCGAACATGGCAACCATCGCCGCGCCTGCAGCGGCGGCGGACGCTGAAGGTTGAGGGTCGTGGCGAACGCCTTTCGGACGACCGGTTGTGCCTGAGGTGTAGATCATTTGCGTACCGCGAGGACGTTCCGGTGCGGACGCAGAAACCGATGAGAGCACGTCGTCCCACGTAGTAAATCCGTCGATTGGTCCGCCAATAGCGATTCGGAGCACGAGCGAATCAGGAGCACCTTGAGCTTGATGTGAAAAGACGGATTCTGCGACGAGAGCTTTGGCTCCTGAATCTTCGAGCACGTACTGCACGTCGTCTGCTTCAAGATGCCAATTCACAGGAAGCAACGTGACGCCTGCGCGTAGTGCGGCTTCGTAGGCAACCATCCATTCCGGTCGGTTGCGGCAAAGCAACGCAACGACATCACCAGATACCAGGCCGGCGGCAGCGAAGGAGGCAGCGACAGTATCGACATCGTGATCAAGTTGGCCGAACGTCATCACCTTCCCGTCAGTGGTGATGATGGCGGGACGATTGGGGTCTCGTCGCGAAATTGCGGCGATCTCTCGACCGATGCTGTGGAGTTTCTCGTCGATCACGTTGATCCTGGTGCGCTGGGAGAACGTTGCTGAGAGTGATGGTACGTCGGCTCTCATGTTCAGGGACTTCGAAAGCAGTCGAAAACAACAAAGGCCCCGCCGAAGCGGGGCCTTTGTACTGCAGAACTGAAGTTGATCAGGAGAGACGCTCGATGATCATCGCCATGCCCTGACCGCCACCGATGCACATGGATTCCATGCCGATGGTGCCACCGGTGTCTTCAAGGCCGTTAAGGAGCGTGGCCATGATGCGTGCGCCGGTCATGCCAAACGGGTGGCCGAGGGCAATAGCGCCGCCGTTCACGTTGAGCTTGTCCCAGCCGATACCGAGATGCTTGGCCGACGGAACAACCTGCGCTGCAAATGCTTCGTTGATCTCGACGAGGTCGATGTCATTGATGCTCATTCCGGCGCGAGCCATGGCCTGACGGCAGGCTTCGACAGGGCCGAGGCCCATGATTTCGGGATCGATTGCGCTCACGCCCGAGGAAATGATTCGAGCGATGGGAGTGAGGCCGAGTTCCTTGGCCTTTGTGTCACTCATGACGATGACAGCAGCAGCGCCGTCATTCAGCGGGCATGCGTTACCAGCCGTGACGGTTCCGTCGGGGCGGAACACCGGCTTGAGCTCAGCGAGCTTCTCCTTGGTGGTTCCGGCGCGAATGCCATCGTCCTGCTTGACGACAATCGCGTTGCCATCGGCATCGACCGTATGGATCGGCGTGATCTCACGCTCGAAGAAGCCACGCTCGAGCGCAGCAGTTGCACGTTGTTGTGACTGTGCTGCGAATTCGTCCTGCTCTTCACGTGAGACGTTTTCGAACTGTGCAACGTTCTCGGCGGTCTGACCCATGCCAAGGTAGTAGTCGGAGATTCCGGCTGCGAAGGGAGCCCACACCGGAGCTCCACCAGTTGAACGTTCGGCGGTGCGGGCTTCGGCTGCAGCCATGAGTGGGTTGTGCGTTCCGGGAAGGCCGTCGGACATTCCGAGACCAAACTGGCTCACGGTTTCAACACCTGCGGAAATAAAGATGTCACCCTCGCCAGCCTTGATCGCGTGTGCAGCCATACGAATGGTCTGAAGCGATGACGAGCAGTAACGGTTAACAGTGACGCCGGGGATGTGACCCATGCCAGCGAGTTCGGAAACAACGCGAGCGATGTTGTATCCCTGGGCGCCTGCAGGTTGTGCGCAGCCAAGCATGATGTCTTCGACGAGGGACGGGTCGAGTGACGGCACCTTGTCGAGCGCGGCGCGGATGATCGTCGCGGCGAGGTCGTCAGGGCGAACCTGTGTGAGCGAACCCTTGTGGGCGCGACCAATTGGTGAACGGGCGGTCGAAACGATGACTGCTTCGGGCATGACGGCTCCTTGATGCACGGAACGCCGGAAGTCTCCGGCGGGCAGGGCCTGATCGGGCCCTTGGTCGGAATTGTCTATCGCAAGGAACCTACTGAGCGGTAACTATCCGGCGAGAAGGCGTGCGGGAGGCGGAAGCGTGGGGTAGAACCGTCTTCATCCGTCTCCCCGAAAGGCCTTGATCGCTCACTGCGGTCGAAGGGCCGAGGTGAATCCAATGGCACTTGATCTGCGCACCTTGCTTGACCCGAACACGACTGCGGTCGTCACCTCTGAGTGTCAGAACGGAGTCCTTGGGCCCGAGACCTCCTTGCCAGACCTCGCTGCCGCCGCCCGGGTTCAGGCCATACCGAATGGAGCTCGCCTGTTGCACGCCGCGCGTGTTGCCGGAGTACAGGTTGTTCACGCGGTCTTCTGGCGACGTCCCGACTACCGCGGCGGCAATACCAATGGACGCTTGTTTGTCGCGATGCAGAAACACGGTGCAGTGGCGATGGAGCCCGGCAGTCATTTGGCGATGCCAATCGAGGAGTTCAGCCATTCTCCAAGCGACATGATCTTGGGCCGCTACCACGGTCTTGATCCCATGGGCGGAACCGATCTTGACCCAGTGCTTCGAAACCTCGGAGTGAAGACAGTCGTGGTAATCGGGGTTTCGGTGAACGTTGCGCTGTTGGGTCTGTCGATTGGATTGGTGAATAACGGCTACCAGGTTGTTGTGCCGCGAGATGCCGTGGCCGGAGTTCCTGCCGACTATTCCGAAACCTTGCTCGACAACACCTACCAAATGATTTCGACAGTGGTCACCACCGACGATGTCATCAACGCATGGTCTTGAACCACGAGTTGCCAAGGATCATGCAGTGATGTCTGAGGTGAACTCTGACGAGACCCGATCGCTTGGTCGGCGTGGTGAAGCCACACGACAAAAATTCCTTGAGGCAGTTGAAACGCTCCTCGAAGAAGGCACGTACCGCGAATTGACGGTTGCCGATATCGCTCGCCACGCCGGAACTTCCCCAGCGACCTTCTACCAGTACTTCAGCGCTGCAGAAGATGCAGTGTTGGCCGTCGCCAGCGCAACTGTCGATGTTGCAGGCCCAGAACTTGCCCGCCGCATCGAAGGTAGCGATTGGTCTGATCTGCGAGGCTGGGAATCTTCCCTTGGCGTTGCCGATGCGTTCATCACGTTATGGAATGGGCATCGATCGGTTCTGCGTTTGATTGACCTTGCAACCGATGAAGGTGATCAACGATTCCGGGATGTCCGTACACGACTTCTTGGTGCGCCCGCGAATGCGTTCGTTACGGTCTTGCGCAATCGCCCCGACCGGCGAGTCGTCGATCCGTTGGCCGATGCGGGCGTTCTTGTTTCCATGCTGGCGCACGTGTCCGCCCATATCGACGGCCTGCAATCTTGGGGAGCCGATGGTGCTGAATTGCGTCGCAGTATGGCGAGAGTTGTCTTCCTGACTCTTACTGGTCAGTCGCCGCCCGGAGATTGAGAATCGTCTGATCGGGCGCGATCGGCGATTGATCCACGACGGAAGAGGGCCCAAAGGCAGAGGCCTGAGGCCGCGGCGATGCCAACAACGATGAGCGGCCACGGCGTGGACGAGGCAAAGGTGACGTCAGAGATCAACGGCATCTGCCCACGCTAGGGCGTGCTGTGCTGGTCAGGGTGACGCGTGGCCGGTACCTTTCGACACGTAACAAAACGCAAACTGTCGACTCGAGGCTGCACGATGAAAATTTCTGTCGGTTTACCTACGCACCATGTGGACTCGCTGAACGAGTGGTGTACGGCAGAGGCCATTACCGAAATGTCGAAGGCCTGCGAAGCCGCTGGCGCCGACGCTGTCTTTGTTACCGATCACCCGGCACCCGATGTGAAGTTCCTTGCCAAGGGCGGCCACCATGCGCTTGACCCTTTTGTCACTCTCACCGTGGCCTCTGTGGCGACATCGAAACTCCGTCTCCATTTCAATTTGGCGATCCTTGCGTATCGGAACCCTTTCATCTCGGCCAAGGCAATTGCCACGCTTGATCTGATCTCAAACGGTCGAGTCATCTTCGGAACCGGTGCCGGGTATCTCGCACCGGAATTTGCAGCCGTGGGCGGAGACTTCGACCGCCGTAATGACGTGACCGACGAAGCCATCCGAGCGATGCGCGCGGTGTGGTCTGGTGAACCGTTAACGATGACCGGCCTTCACTTCGACGCCGTCGACACCATTGCGCTTCCGCTTCCCGTGCAACAGCCATCTCCACCCATCTGGATCGGCGGAAATTCCAATCGGGCGATTCGTCGTTCGGTGGAACTGGCCGATGGTTGGAATCCGATGCCAAGTCCGGCGCAAGCAAGCCGGATGCTGCGTACGCCTCCGATCGAAACGATCGAGGATCTTGAACGTCGAATTGGCGACTTGCGCGTAGCGAGCGAAAAGGCAGGCCGCGAGGTTCCCCCTGAAGTGATCTTCACTCCAATCGGATACGCACACTTCAGCGGCGCCTTCCCCGATGCTGCGCAATTTGTTGATGACGTTGCTGCATACTCTGCAATTGGAGTGAGCACACTCACGATCAATCTTCCAGGAAAGACTCGTGCTGAGTTCATCGAGAGCGTTGAATGGCTCGGCGCTGAAGTCATCTCCAACATCGATTCGTGAGCGGTTGTGACTGACATTGATCGTGCGGTCGCCGTACTCCGGTCGGGTGGACTCGTCGCATTTCCAACCGAAACGGTGTACGGCCTTGGCGCCGATGCGTCAAACGATGCCGCTGTTCGCCGGGTATTCGAAGTGAAGGGACGTCCGAGCGATCATCCGCTGATCGTTCACCTTTCCGCCGCCTCGCACCTCGATGCTTGGGCGGCAAATGTGAGCTCAAACGCGAAACTTCTTGCCGACGCGTTCTGGCCCGGCCCGCTCACGCTGCTCCTCGAACGTTCCTCATCCGTTTCTCCTGCAGTAACCGGCGGTCGTCCAACGGTTGGACTTCGTGTGCCTGATCATCCGGTTGCATTGGAATTGCTTCGCTCCTTCGGCGGCGGAATTGCTGGGCCTTCTGCAAATCGCTTTGGTCGTGTGAGTCCGACGACTGCAGCGCATGTGATTGCTGATCTCGGTGACGATGTAGATGTTGTTCTTGATGGTGGTCCGTGTCGCGTCGGAGTGGAATCGACGATCGTTGATCTCACGACTGACCGCCCGGTCGTGCTCCGGGCCGGGGGAGTCTCTGTCGACCGCCTTGAAGAGGTGCTCGGGTGTTCTATTGGCATTTTTGTGAGTGCGGAGCCTTCGACCGGAGGCGCTCGTGCCCCGGGAATGCTTGAAGCGCACTACGCGCCAAACGCACGCGTTGTGCTTTGTGCGGAACACGAGATCGCAGAGGTGCTGATCGAAGTTCTGGGTTCAGCCACTGGTCCCGTTGGTCTTCTGGCGGGGAGTGCTTTGGTAGGGCTTCCCGAAGACATCGTCGAATTGGAACCGGCAGGGCCCGCTGATGACTACGCAGCGGTGTTGTACTCGCGCCTGCGTCAGGCCGACAGGCTTGGCCTTAGCGTTCTCGTATGTGTTCCGCCGCCGGAAGTTGGTGTCGGTGTTGCCGTCAACGATCGACTTCGTCGCGCTGCGGCTTCGTAGAAAACCGAATCACACAATTGTGATTGAACGGTATTCCCAGCCGGTGTAACCAGCGATGGGGTTCGGCGTGATTTCTCCGGTTTGGACTTGTCCATCGGCATCGATGCAACGCACCGCAATTTCGTGCTCGCCCTTTGTGGCATTCCAGTCGTAGTACCACTGTCGCCACACGCCGCCAGAGAGTGAATCTCCAAGTGTTGCGCGGCGCCACACTCCATCAATCTGAACCTCAACTGCTGCGACGCCTGTATTGGGGGCCCAAGCAACGCCGGCGAGAGTGACAATGCCCTCGGGTTGGCGAGCTCCGCTCCGGGGAACATCGATTCGTGACGACATCTTGATTGGGCCGTCCTTTGCCCAGCCCTGTTGAATCCAATAGCCGTTGAAAGCATCCCATTCGGTAAGTTCGATCGAACGTAACCATTTGGTTGATGACACGTAGCCGTAAAGTCCTTCGACAACTAAGCGCGCGGGGAAACCATTATCGAGTGGAAGCGGTACGCCGTTCATTCCTATTGCGACAAGAGATGAACGTCCGTCGAATGCTGCGCTCGTTGGAAAGCCGGCGTTGTACCCATCGACCGATGTTCCAACGATCTGTTCGCCCGAAGGCTCGACCCCAGCGCGGTCGAGCAGTGTGC